>DASTVH010000059.1:0-3147 GCA_035759195.1 Candidatus Limnocylindrales bacterium | reverse complement strand
TGGTGGCCGCGGTCCTCGTCGCCCTCACGGTCGGGTTGGGGCCGTTCCTGCCGTGGCTGGCCGCGCTCCTCGGCTTCGGGGTCGCGATCTGGTGGGCGGGCCGAGGGCACCTGCTCGGGATCGCCTCGATCGTCGCCGGCGGCCTGCTCGCGATCCTGCTCATGATGCGCGGGCCGGTGCTCTTCGGCGGTGTGACCTGGAACGAGATCGACGAGATCTCGCTCTGGGCCGGCGGCATCGCGGCGGCGCTCGGGCTGTTCGCCGCGCTGGGGATCATGGCCCGCCACCCGGAGCGGCCCCCAGGCGGCCGCCCGAAGGCCGTTCCGGAGTTCGGCGCGCCGCTACGATGAGGCGGCGATGCCGCCCCGCCCGATGCTTCCAGCCGACGACCTGTACGCGCGGCTGGAGCTCTCCGTCGACGCCAGCCCGGAAGCGATCGAGATCGCCTGGCGGGCACTCCTCAAGCGCCACCACCCCGACGTCGCCGGCGCCCACGCGGACGACGTCGCCAAGCGGATCAACGTCGCCCACGACTGGCTCTCGGACCCGGAGCTGCGGGCCCGCTACGACCGGGAACGGCACCCGGGCCGGGCTCGCGGCCGGACCGGGCCCCCGGCCCGGCGGCCGGCGTCCAGCGGCGCGAGGGCGGCTCCCAGGCGCCGCGCTCCGCCGGGCCGTCCGCGGCGGCCGCTCGATCCGGCCGAGGCCGTCGAACGCCACATCGACCGGGTCCGCCGCCTGAACGACGACGAGCTCGACCGCCTGTCGCTTGCCGAGTCGCCGCCGATCGCCTTCGTCGCCTCGATCTCGCGCTTCCTTCCGCCGGAGCGGCTGGCGGCGGTCGCGACCGTGGAGAAGCGCATCCACGACGCGATCCCGCGGCGGAGCCGGTGGGACGCCGCGACCCGCGACGCGGTGGTCGGCTACGCCCACGAGCTGATCCTCGGGCCGTTCCTCGACGACCATCTCTCGGAGCCGTTCCGGGAGCGGGTTCGCGAGCGGCTGGCGCGGGGCTGGGAGGCGGCGGTCGACCAGCCTCGCTACGGCCCGAACTCGGCCGCCGTCCGAAAGGCCCTAGACCGGCTCCGAGGCCTCGGCCCGTCGGATCTCGGTCGGCTGATGGGTGCGTCGCTGGCCACCGGCCCGATCCCCGCCGAGCTGCCGTGGCCGCGCGGCCTCTCGGCCCAGGACGACGACGCGCTGCGGGTCTCCTCGGCGCTGGCCCAGCGGGACGCCGCGGCGCTCCTGCCGGAGCCGGTGCCGGCGATCGCCCGGCGAGCGCTCGGCCGGGCGATGCACGGGCTGGTCCTGCGCCACGCGTTCCGGCCGGCCGAGCTCGAGCGGCTGCTCGGGCCGTGGCGCGACGTCCTCGTCGACGCCGGCGCGCCGGCCCGACCGGCTCGCAGGACGTGATCCGCCGGACCGACGCGGGCGGCTGCCGCAGCGTGCCGCCGCCGCACGATCGATCGGCGTCGAGTACACTTCGGCCTTCGTGTTCGACGGGCGCTCCGGTCAGCGCCCCGGTCCTTCACCGCTGATCCCGACCCACCCATCGCCCTGACCGGGCCCCGCGCAGCGACGCGGGAGGGCCCTCAGGAGCCGATCCTTCCATGTCCTTCTCGCAACTCGGGCTCGCGCCCGAGCTCCTTCACGCCGTAGCCGACCAGGGCTACACCGAGCCCACGCCGGTCCAGCGCGAGGCGATCCCGCTCGTCCTCGCCGGCCGCGACCTGCTCGCCGGCGCCCAGACCGGCACCGGCAAGACGGCCGCGTTCGTCCTGCCGATGCTCCAACTGCTCGGTGATCGACCCGTGGCCGGCGCTCAGCCACTCGGCGACCGCCGCAACGCCACCCGGCCGCCCGTCCGGGCCCTCATCCTCACGCCGACCCGCGAGCTCGCGCTCCAGGTCGAGGAGAGCGTCCGAACGTACGGCGCCCGGCGCCGCTTCCGCTCGGCCGTCATCTACGGCGGCGTCGGATTCGAGCCGCAGGTCCGGGCGCTTCGGGCCGGCCCGCCGATCGTCGTCGCCACTCCCGGCCGGCTGCTCGACCATGCCGGCCAGGGCACGATCGACCTGTCGATGGTCGAGATCCTCGTGCTCGACGAAGCCGACCGGATGCTCGACATGGGCTTCATCCGGGACATTCGGCGGATCCTCGCGCTGCTGCCGGCCCGCCGCCAGAACCTGCTCTTCTCGGCCACCTTCTCGAACGAGATCCGGCGGCTCGCCGACGGCCTGCTCGACCGGCCGGCGACCGTCCAGGTCACGCCCCGCAACACCGCGACGGCGCTCGTCACCCAGCTCGTCCATCCCGTCGATCGCGAACGCAAGCGCGAACTGCTGAGCCACCTGATCCGGAGCGGCCGGATCGACCAGGCGCTCGTCTTCACCCGAACGAAACACGGCGCGAACCGGCTCGCCCAGCAGCTCGAGCGCGACGGGATCGCGGCGACGGCGATCCACGGCAACAAGAGCCAGGGCCAGCGGGTCAAGGCCCTCGGCGACTTCAAGAACGGCCGGGCCTCGATCCTCGTCGCGACCGAGGTCGCCTCGCGCGGCCTCGACATCGAGGAGCTGCCGCACGTCGTGAACTACGAGCTGCCGATGGTCGCCGAGGACTACGTCCACCGCATCGGCCGCACGGGGCGGGCCGGCTCGACCGGCGACGCGATCTCGCTCGTCTGCGTCGACGAGGCACCCCTCCTGCGCGAGATCGAGCGCCTCCTCGGGCACCCGATCCCGACCGAGCTGGTCGCCGGCTTCGAGCCGGATCGCTCGATCCGCCCCGAGCCGATCCGCCAGCGGTCCTCCGGCGGCGGCCGCGCCGGGCCGGGACCGCGACCGGGCCATCCGCGTCCGCGACCGGCGGGCGAGGCGCCGGCCCGCCGGCCGGCCGGCGGCCACGAGCGGCGGGGCGGCCATCCACGTCAGGCGCCGGCCGGCGTCGGGTTCGGGAACCGGCCGCGTCCGGACGGCGGCCGAACCGGTGCCCCCTCGAGGCCGCGCCACGACGGCCGTCACGCGGCACCGTCGGCCCGCCCGGTGCACGGACGGCCGCAGCGCGCGGCCGACGGACCGGCGCGCCACCCGATCGCGATGCCCGGCGAACGCCTGGCGAGGGTCTGGGACCGGCCCGACTGACCGG
>DASTVH010000058.1:0-3304 GCA_035759195.1 Candidatus Limnocylindrales bacterium | reverse complement strand
CGTCCGGCTACCCGCCGGCAGAGATCGGGCGGACGCTCGCGATCAGCGTCCACACGGTGCGCCGTCACATCGCCAACCTCTCCGGGAAGCTCGGCGTCCACGGGACGAACGCGCTGACCCGGTACGCGATCCGCCAGGGCCTCGTCCGCGACGAGCAGCCGCCCGGGGGGAGCGCATGAATCCCGGCGCCCCGAGTGGGCCGGAGCGCGTCGCGGCGGACCCGGCTAGGCCGCGGGCGTCGGGGCCAGGACGTCGGCCGGTCGGGTGAGGCCGCCGACGGAGATCCGGCTCGCCATCAGCACGGCGACGAACCCGATCAGCGCGGCCGAGATGAAGATCGCGTGGTAGTCGCCGTAGACGTCCCGGAAGAGCCCGCCGAGGAAGGCCGCGATCGCGGCGCCGACCATGTGGCTGAAGAAGATCCAGCCGTAGATCGTGCCGAGCGAGCCGCGCCCGAAGATCCGGGCCGTGAGGTTCGCCGTCGGCGGGACCGTCGCGATCCAGTCCAGCCCGTAGACGATCGCGAAGAGGAAGAGCATCGGGATCTCGAGGATGAACGGCAGGGCCGCGATCGAGACGGCCCGGAAGCCGTAGTACATCGCGAGCAGCCGGCGGTTGTCGTAGCGGTCGGTCAGCCAGCCCGAGGCCATCGTCCCGATGATGTTCATCGTGCCCATGAGGGCGACCGCGCTGGCGGCGGTCACCTCGGTGAAGCCGTGCTCGACGGCATGCGGGATCAGGTGCGTCCCGATCAGCCCGTTCGACGTGTAGCCGCAGATGAAGAAGCTGCCGGCGAGCAGCCAGAAGTCGCGGTTCCGGGCGGCCTCGCGGAGGGGCGTGGCTCGGACGGCCTCCGCCTGGTCGGCCGCCTCCGCGGCCGCGTCGCCTGTCGCGCCGTAGGCCGGCTGGCCGACGTCCGACGGGCGATCGCGCATCAGCAGGAGGACCGGCAGGAGCGTCAGCCCGAGAATCGCGGCCATCCCGCCGACGGCCGTCCGCCAGCCGGCGTCGAGGACGACCGCCTGGAGCGACGGGATGAAGATCAGCTGGCCGGCCGACGAGGCGGCGGCAAACGCGCCGAGGACGACGCCCCGATGGGTCCGGAACCAGCGCAGCGCCACCGTTGCCCCGAGAACGTTCGTCACCGCGCCGGTGCCGAGGCCGGTCACGACCCCCCAGAAGAGGTGGAGCTGCCAGAGGTCGGTCATGAGGGCGAGCGGGACCAGCCCGCCGACGATCAGGACGAGCCCGCCGAGCATGACCCTCTTGGGGCCGAAGCGGTCGATCAGGCCGCCCGACAGCGGCGCCCCCAGGCCGAACGCGAGGATGCTGACGGCGATCGCGAGCGAGATGCTGGCCCGGTCCCAGCCGAACTCGGCCTCGAGCGGCTTGATCAGGACGCCCGGCGCCGCGCGGACGCCGGCTGCGGCGAGCAGGACGAGGAATGTGACGGCGACGATCAGGAAGGCGTAGGGCAGGCGGCGCACGATTCGGGCAGCGTAGCGCAGGGTCGAGCCTCGGTCCGCCGAGGATCTCGGGGACATCGCCGGGACCCACGCTCAGCTGGAGGGGCGCAGCACCCGAAACAGCTCGACTCTCCCGACCCCCTGAAGCTCGGCCGCGCCGACGGCCTCCACCGTCCACCGTCCCGCCGCGAGGCGCCCGACGACCTCCGACGTGACGTAGACCTCGCCCGAAGGAGTGGCGTCCGAGACGCGGGCGGCGAGGTTGACCGATCGCCCGAACACGTCGCCCTCGCGTTCGATCAAGGGGCCGGCGTGGATCCCGGCGTGGCCGGCCGGCAGCCCGGCGTCAGCCAGCGAGTCGAGCAGGTCGAGGACGGCGGTCACGGCCCGGTCGGCGTCCGGAAAGCGGAGCAGGACGCCGTCGCCGAGCAGCTTCACGAGACGGCCGTCGTGCCGCTTGGCCGCGGCCCTGGCAAGCTCGCCGAGACGCAGGGCGATCCCGGCGGCGGCCTCGTCACCGCGCTCCACCGAGAGGCGAGTGAACCCGGTCAGGTCGACGAAGGCCACACCCGGCGCGGTCGCCGGCCGCTCCGGCACGAGTCCCTGCGCCTCGAGGATCGCCTCGGTGGCGTCGACGCTGTACGCGTCGATCGCGTGGCTGATGTGTCGGGCGGTCAGCCAGCTCGCGAGCGCCGGCGCCGAGCGGGCGATCCTCGACCAGGGCACGAACAGCCGCTCGTACTCGGCCTCCGGCGGCAGGCCGGCCAGCTCGTCCCCGAACCGGCCGGCCGCTTCCGCATAGATCTCGAGCGCTCCCTCGGAGGCCGTGCGTGTCGCCTCCCCATAGAGCCGCACGACCCGAACGGCGAGGTCCGGCTGCCCGGTCGCAGCGATCGACGCCACGAGATCGGCGATGAGCGATTCGTCCTCCTGGTCGAGGTGCGATGCGCCCTCCGGCTCGGCAAGGCCGAAGGCCGCGAAGAGGGCGGGAAGCGTGTCGCCGGCGGCACCGAGGCCGGCCCGGAACTCGTCGTAGGTTCGGGCCGACGGTGTGCCGGGCGGCTGGTGGAGCTCGTCGTAATACGCGAAGTCGACCCGCCCGATCTGCTGGGCCGCAACGAGCGCGTCCAGCGGGACGCCGGCTGCCTCGAACGCGTCGATCGCCCGGATCCGGTGGATGTCGCCGGGCTCGTAGCCACCCGATTCGGATGCCGTGAGAACGCCGCGCCGGGTGAGGTCGGCGATCCGCTCGACCGAGGTGCCCGTCCGGGCGGCCAGGACCTCGGCGGTGAGGTGCTCGTTCGGGTCGAGGGCCATGGGGCCAGACTAGCGGGTCGCCGCTTGGGCCCCGAGACGTGAAGAACCGCGGCGGCCCGAGGGGCCGCCGCGGTTCGGTCCGGCGAGGGACGGGTCAGGCCGTCGTGCGCGCCTTCCGCTCCGTCTCGGTCATCTTGTCCTCGAGCTCCTCCATCGGCTTGGTCAGGGCCGACTCGGCCTGGTCGATGAGTTGCGATCCGGCGCGGCCGATGACCCGCTGCTCGGTCCGCGTCGCCGGCAGGGCCAGCCCGACGGCCGTCCCGACCGCAAGGGCGATCGCCCCGACGGCGAGCGGGTTCTCGTCGAGAAGCCGCTGCGCGGTGTCCCCGACCTCCTGCCCGACCTCGCCGATCTGATCGGGCACCTGGCCGGCCGTCGACTTCGCCCGGCTCGCGACGTCCGACGCGGCCTCGCCGACGCTCGACGCGACCGACGACGCCCGACGGCTGACCTCGTCGCCGGCTTCGCCGACGCGATCACCGAACGACGGCTCGAAGCGAGCGGCCTGGACGCTCGAGTAG
>DASTVH010000057.1:0-5341 GCA_035759195.1 Candidatus Limnocylindrales bacterium | reverse complement strand
GCTCGAACAGCTCCGGGAACGAGGAGTCGTCCGCGACGACGCTGATGGGCATGCCGTGGTGGGCGATGGAGGCGGCGACCGCCTCGTTGTTGCCGACGTGCGCGACAGCGAAGATGAGGCCCCCGCCCCCCGGGGCCTCGCGCCACAGCCGACGGACCTCATCGGCGTCCAGGTCCGGGACGAGCTCGACCAGCTCGGACTGCGGCCGGGCCGGCAGCCGCATCAGCTCGACCAGGTAGCGGCCGTAGCCGTAGTACGCGCGCAGCGCGAGGCGGCGCACCGCCGGATCCCCGGGGGGCAGGCCGAGGACGTGGCCGAAGTTGCGGTTCGACCAGCGCCGCTTGGTCGGCCAGAGCACGTACGAGAGCTGGGCGAGCCGGCCGATGAGGGCGGCCGTCAGCCCGGCCGGGAGGATGCCGAGCAGCCGCGTCGTCAGCCGATAGAGCGCGACCGCCAGACGCTCGACGACGCGGGGGCGGCTGCCCCCGCGTCGGTGCGGAGCCTCGAGCCGGCGCTCACGGGCCGGGACCCGAGAGCGGCCGACGGGGATGGAGGCGGCGTCGCCGGACGCGCGCTCGCCGTCGGTCACGACGCCGCGGTCGCGACCTTGGCCTTGGATCCGGCCAGCTTGCGCAGCTTGCGCTTGACCGGCGCCTCCGTCCCGACCAGCGTCTCGGTGTCCTCGCCGCGGATGAACGCCTCGACGCGATTGTGGGCGATGTCGTCGTGGATCTGCACCGGTGGGCTCTTCATGAAGTAGCTCGACGGTGCGACGAGCGTGCCCTTGAGGCCCCGGTCGAGACCGAGCTTCAGGCAGCGGATCGCGTCGGTGATGACGCCCGCGCTGTTGGGGCTGTCCCAGACCTCGAGCTTGAGCTCGGCGTTGAGCGGCACGTCGCCGAACGTCGTGCCCTCCATCCGGATGTAGCACCACTTGCGGTCCTGGAGCCACGGCACGTGGTCGGACGGACCGACGTGGACGTCGTCCTCGGCGAGCTCGTAGTCGAGCATCGAGGTGACGGCGTTCGTCTTGCTGATCTTCTTGCTCTCGAGGCGCTCCCGCTCGAGCATGTTGAGGAAGTCGGTGTTGCCGCCGAAGTTCAGCTGGTACGTCCGGTCGAGGCGGACGCCGCGGTCCATGAAGAGCCGGGTCAGGACGCGGTGGCTGATCGTCGCGCCGACCTGGCTCTTGATGTCGTCGCCGATGATCGGCAGGCCTTCCTCCGCGAATCGGCGCTGCCAGTACGGCTCGCGACCGATGAACACCGGGATCGCGTTGATGAAGCCGACGCCGGCCTTGAGGGCCTGCTCGACGTACCACTTCGTGGCCTCTTCGCTGCCGACCGGCAGGTAGCTGACCATGACGTCGACCTGGCGATCCCTGAGGATGCCGACGACGTCGGCGGTCGGGCCCGGCGCCTTCTCGATGATCTGGCTGAGGTACTTGCCGAGGCCGTCGTGGGTCATCCCCCGCTCGACCGGGACGTCGAGCCGGGGAACCTGCTGGAAGACGAACGTGTTGTTCGGCTTCTGGTAGATGGCCTCGGACAGGTCCCTGCCGACCTTGTTCCTGTCGATGTCGAAGGCCGCCACGAACTCGATGTCGCGGATGTGGTAGCCGCCAAGGTCCACGTGCATGAGGCCGGGGACGAAGTCGGTCTGCTTGGCGTTCTCGTAGTAGTAGCGGCCCTGGACGAGGCTGCTCGCGCAGTTCCCGACGCCGACGATCGCGACGCGGATCTTCCTGCCGGCCTTGTGGCCGTTCTTGCCGTTGGTCGTGCTCACCTGGTGCTCCACTCCTTGGTTACCGTGGTTCCTCGGTCGATTGGCGGATGACGTGGATGATTCGCTGGATGGCGGTCACGGTCGCGAGGACCGTGATGAGAGCGAGGGCCGCGGCCAGCACGGGCCGGCCGAGGAACCAGAGGTCCGTGGCGACGAGCCGTCCGTCGTCGACGAAGGCGATCCCGCCGGCAAGGCCGGTCAGCAGGAGGCCGACCGTCAGCAGGACGATCCGCACCTCCCGCGGCGCGACACCGATCGCGGCCATCCGTGATCCGGGCGTGTACCCGAGGCTCTCGGATTTCGCCCGGACGTAACTGACCATGAACGCGGCGGCCATCGCGGACGCGGCCAGGACGGCGCCCGGACCGAAGTCCGAGGCGACGCAGGCCGCGCCGATCCCGACGTACACGACGCCCTCGCCGGCCCGGTCGAAGACCGAGTCCATGAAGGCACCGAGCCGGCTCGCCTGCCCGGTCGCCCGCGCGAGCACGCCGTCGAACAGGTCGAACACGCCGCCGACGATCAGGAGGATCCCGGCGGCCAGCCACGCGCCCTGCGAGGCGGCCACCGCGGCCACGACCGCGATGCCGAAGCCGACGAGCGTCAGGTGGTTCGGGCTCAGGCCGAGCCGGCCGAAGCCGACCGCGATCGGCGTGGCGATGCCGCGGACGCGCTGGCGGAGCTCGGGGCTGACGATCGAGCCGCTCACGAGGCGGCGCTCCTCGCGGCTTCGTCGAGCGCGTCGGCGAGGCCGAGCACCGCTCGCTGCCGGGCGGCGAACGCGTCAAAGGCCTCGGGCAGGACGCTGCAGACGGTCTCCCGGCCGATCCGGCGCGTCGCGACGAGGCCCGCGCCGCGGAGCCGGCCGATGTGCCAGCTCACGAGCGGCTGGGACAGGCCGACCTCCGCGACGAGCTCGGCGACCGTCGCCGGGCCGGCCGCGAGGCGACGGATGATCCGGAGCCGGTTGACGTCGGCCAGGGCCTTGTGGACGAGGCGCAGCTCGCGCAGCTCGTCGGGCTGGAGGACGGCGTTCGCGAGGGTGCTGCGGATGCGGGCGGGCGAGGGAGACAGGGGGAAGAGCGCTCCGGCTGGGACCGTCGCATCAACGACGGTTTATATCAACAGGCGTTGATGCTATTCCGATGCACGGAGAGTTGTCAACGCCCGCGCGCAGGGTGCACTTCCGGCTACGGCGTCCGGTCGGGCGCGCCGCAGGCGAACCACGCCTCGCCGGCGCCCATGCCGCCGGCGACCGTCACGACGTCGCCGACCCGCCCGACCACCGCGCCACGCTCGTCGAGCAGCTCGATCCGACCGTCGACCTGGCGGGCGCTGAATCCCGCCGGCCACACGACCTGGATCGTCGGACCGTCGACCTGGCCGAGGGCGACGCCCCAGCGAGCGTCCGCGACGAGCCGTCCCGAGGCGAGCGCATCCATGCACGCGACGACCCCGCCGGCCGGCGGCGCCTGTACCGGCACCGGGATCGCGACGACCGTCGGTTCCGGCGCGGCGGCTGGTCCGCAGGCGCCGACGAGCGCCGCCATCAGGCCGAGCACGACGAGGAACCTGTGTCGCATGCCTGACACCTCCGCTCCGGGGACGCTCGGCGGCCCACCCTGGTTGCGTCGGAGCCGCCCGGCGCCGCCCCGTGTACGCTTCCGCCGATGAGTCGAGGATCCGCGCTCGCCCTCCTCGCGGTCCTCGGCGCCGGCGTCTTCCTCGCCGGGCTCGAGCTGATGATCACGGCCGTCGCCCTGCCGACGATCATCACCGACCTCGTCGTCGCCAACCCCGACCGGCCCGGCCAGACCGCGTTCTCCGAGCTCCGCCGCGCCTCGTGGATCGTCAACGGCTACCTCCTCGCGTACGTCGTCGCGATGCCCCTCGCCGGGCGCCTCGCGGACGTCTGGGGGGCGCGCCGGCTCTTCCTCGGGGCGCTCGTCGTGTTCATCGTCGGATCGGCGGTCGCCGGGCGGGGCCAGACGATCGACGACCTCATCGTCGGCCGGATCATCCAGGGGATCGGCGGCGGCGTGCTCGTGCCGGTCGGCACGGCCGCCGCGTCGCACCTCTTCGAGGGCCACGCCCGGCCGCGGGCGCTCGGCATCGTCGGAGCGCTGACGTTCCTCGGGATGGCGGCCGGGCCGTTCGTCGGGGCCGCGGTCCTCGGCGGGCTCGACGTCGGCGGCGCGCTGACCCAGCTCGGCGTGCCGCGCGAGCACCTCCTTCGGGACGCCCTCGCGCCGGCCTGGCGCTGGGTCTTCTACCTCAACGTCCCGATCGGAATCGCCGCCCTGCTCGTCGCCTGGGCCGCTTCGAGCGGCTGGGAGACGCCCCGCCGGCCGGGCGGCGTCGACGTCGCCGGAGCGGTCATCTGGAGCCTGGCCCTCGCGAGCGGCCTCGGCGCGGTGACGCTGCTCGGCAGCCGCGATCTCGGCGGGCCGGATCCGCTCGCGGTCAGCGGGCTGCTGGGGTTGATCGCGGTGGTCGCGACGCTGCTCACGGTCGTCCGCGGCGTGCGCCGGCCGAACCCGTTCCTCGACCCCCGCCTGTTCCGCAGCTGGACGTTCACGGCGGCCGCGCTCGTATCGCTCCTGACCGGCTACTCGTTCGCGACCGCGATCATCGGCGGCGCCGTCTTCGTCGACCGGGTCCTCTACGGCGGCCCGGACCAGCAGCGCTTCGCGCTCGGTGCGCTTGCGGCGGCGACGGCTCTCGGCGCGCTCGTGTCCGGCTTCGCCGTCCGCTTCGTCTCGCTCCGCCTGGTTACCCTCATCGGCCTCGCGATGAGCGGCGGCGCGCTCGTCTGGATGCTCCGCTGGGACCCGACCGTGCCGCTCGGCGAGGTGGCCCTCGCACTCGGCGTCTTCGGGGGCGGTTTCGGGTTGACGGTGACGCCCCGGTCGACCGCCGCGGTCGAGGTCGCCGGCCGGGCCGCGTTCGGGATGGCCGCCGCGATCGTGACGGTGGCCCGGATGCTCGGGATGGCGGTCGGCGTCGCCGTCCTCACCGCCTACGGCTCGACGACGATCGACCGGCTCTACGACGAGCTGTTCGCGGTCCCCGATGCCTGGCGCGAGGTCATCCCGGCCGAGCTCCACGATCGGCCGCTGCGCGACGGCCTCGTCGTCGAGGCGCTCGAGCGGTGGGCCGCCGGCGAGGCCTCGCAGATCCTCGTCGGGCTCTTCGTCGTCGCCGGGATCGTGACGCTCGTCGCCGTCCCGCCCGGGCTCGCGCTCGGCGGTCGGGCGCGTATGCTGGCGGACGCCCGCGACCGCCGCGGGCCGGACGGCGACGAAGCCGGGTTGAGGGCCGATGATCCAGCCGACGCAGGAGCGACCACCAGCCTCTGACGCCGCGGGTCCCGAGCCGTCCGTGCCGACCGCGCGGACGATGATCGTCGCCTGGCGGCCCGACGGCACGGTCGAGACCGACGACGTCGAACGGCTCGTGAAGCTCGCGAGCGATCCGGCAGTCCGGCTGTGGGTCGACGCCGTCCTGCCCGACGCCGAGACCGTCCGGGTGATCTCCGACGCGCTCGGTCTGCACC
>DASTVH010000056.1:0-4801 GCA_035759195.1 Candidatus Limnocylindrales bacterium | reverse complement strand
CCCGTGTAGCCGGGGTCGCGGAGGACGTTGATCGTGAAGACGACGTCGGCCGCGGTGACCGGCCGGCCGTCGTGCCACCGGGCGTCGGGCCGGATCGTGAACGTCCAGGACTTGCCGGTCTCGGCGACGGTCCAGCGGTTCGCGAGGTCCGGCACGAACGTGTCGTCCGGCCCGAGCTGGACGAGGCCGCCGAAGGCGAGCGCGACGAGGTCGCGGTCGACCTGGCTCCGGGCGGCCAGGGGGTTGACCGCCGCGGGGCCGCCGAGCATGCCTTCGCGGTATGCCGCGACCGGCGGGATCGTCGGCGTCGGCGAGGGCACGGCGGCCGCCGGAGTGAACGCCGGCATCCCGATCGCGACCGCGATGATCGCGAGGAGGACGACGAGGGTGCCGATGAGGGCGTGGTCGAATCGGTTCATGGCCGGCAGGTGGTGCGGCGGGGCCGCTCGGCGGCGGCCCTGCCCGCGACGGCGATCAGAACTCCGGCGCGAACACGAACGACGCGAGCGAGAAGAGGACGAACAGCACGAGCAGGACGATCGTGAACTGCCAGAGTCGGCGCTCGACGCCGCGGCGGCTGCGATAGACGGCCGAATCGCCGCCGAACGTCCCCGACAGGCCGGTCCCCCGGGCCTGGAGCAGGACGGCCGCGATCAGGGCGATGCTGACGAGGATCTGGCCGATCGCCAGGAAGGGATTCACGCGGGAGAACCTCCGGAACGGTACGGCGGTGGATGGTATCACGGTCGGGAACAGGTTCCGCGCGCGGCGGCCGCTTCCGCGCCGGGGCCGCCACCCGCCCCCTGGTTGACCCGATATGCACCGGGTGATTAGCAGGCGTCGCACCCGGCGGTTGCGGGGTCGTTTGGAGCGCCCGATATCAGCCGGATGCATATCCAGGCGTCAGAAGGGGCACTTCGGCCGCTTCGTATCGCGGATTACGCCTCCGCGGAATATCCGCGACGGCGGAGGGGCACTTCGGCGGCACCGGCGCCCGCGCGGTCGCCGGCATCGGCCGGCTCGAGGAGCGACGTCCCGGTCATGCCGTCCCAGCGCTGGAGGCCAGCGAGCTCGAGGATCGTCGGGGCCACGTCGGCGAGGACGCCGTCGCGAAGCCGTCGGCCGGCCGCTGCCCGCCCGACGAGCACGATCGGCACGGGGTTGAGCGAATGGGCCGTCACCGGCTTGCCGTCGCGATCGCGCATGACCTCGGCGTTGCCGTGATCGGCGGTGACGACGAGGAGCGAACCGGGCGCGCCGGCATCGGCTCCATCGGCCCCATCGGCCGCATCGCCCGGAGCGGCCCCATCGACGCGCTCGAGGGCGGCCACGATCCTGGCGAGGCACGCATCGACGGTCCCGAGCGCCGCCACGGTCGCATCCCAGACGCCAGTGTGCCCGACCATGTCGGGGTTCGCGAAGTTCGCGACGATGAAGTCGTAGGTCTCCGATTCGATCGCGGCGACGAGGGCGTTGGCGACGCCGGCCGCGCTCATCGCCGGCTGGAGGTCGTAGGTCGCGACCTTCGGGCTCGGGACGAGCTGGCGGTCCTCGCCCGGCAGGGGGACCTCCCGGCCCCCGTTGAAGAAGTACGTCACGTGAGCGTACTTCTCGGTCTCCGCGACGTGCAGCTGGCGCCACCCGGCATCCGAGGCAGCGTGGGCCAGCGAGCGGCTCTCCTCGGGCGGGAACGCGACCGCGACCGGAAGGCCGGCCTCGTACGAGGTCATCGTGACGACGAACAGGTCGCGCGGCCTGGGGCCCGCCCGGTCCCGATCGAATGCCGCGAAGTCGGGGTCTGCCAAAGCGTGGCTCAGCTGGCGCGCCCGATCCGCCCGGAAGTTGGCGTGGACGATCGGATCGCCGTCGCGGACCCGGCCGTCGACGCCGTCGACGATCGTGGGCAGGACGAATTCGTCGTTCTCGCCCCGCTCGTACGCTCGCTCGATCGCCGCGACGGCCGACGCCGCCCGCTCTCCCACCCCGTGGACGATCGCGTCGTAGCCGCGAGCGGTCCGCTCCCAGCGCCTGTCGCGATCCATCGCGTAGTAGCGGCCGCCGACCGTCGCGATCCGGGCGTCCGGATGGGCGGCGGCGAGCCGGGTCTCGAGATCGACGAGGAACGGGATCGCCGAGCGCGGCGGCGTGTCCCGCCCGTCGAGGAGGGCATGCACGCGCACCGACCGCGTGCCGCGCCGGGCGGCCAGCTCGGCGAGCGCGACGAGGTGGCGGTCGTTCGCGTGCACGCCGCCCGGGCCCACGAGGCTCACGACGTGGAGCCGGCCGTCCGTCGTCGCCGCCCGGTCGCAGGCCGCGACGAGCGCCGGCCGCTCGAAGAACGAGCCGTCGGCGATCGCGGCGTCGATCCGGGGCAGATCCTGGAGGACCGGCCTGCCGGCGCCGAGGTTGAGGTGGCCGACCTCCGAGTTGCCCATCTGGCCCGGGGGCAGACCGACCGCGTCCTCGGCCGCCCGGAGTCGGGCGTTCGGCCAGCGAGCAAGGAGTCCCCGCCACGTCGGCATCGGCGCCGCGGCGATCGCGTCGGCAGCGGGGTCGCTGCCGATCCCGAAGCCGTCGAGGATCACGAGCACGATCGGGCGCGGCCGGCGCGGGGCCGGCCCGATCATGGCGCGGTCGGAGGTCACGAAGGCGCGAGCTCGCCGCGGCGGGCGTTCGCGGTGAGGCCGGCCCGGGCGACGATCCCGGCCATCTCGTCGGGCTTGAGCGAGGCGCCCCCGACGAGCGCGCCGTCGATCGCCGGTTCGGCCAGGAACTCGCCGATGTTCGCGGCCGTGACGCTGCCGCCGTAGAGGACCGGCAGGTCGGCGGCCGTCTCCGCGCTCCAGCCGGCGGCCCGAACCGCGGCCCTGACCGCCTCGGCCATCGCCGCGGCATCGGCGCCACGGGCGTTGCGGCCGGTCCCGATCGCCCAGACCGGTTCGTAGGCGACGACGAGCCCGGCGGCGCGCAGCGTTTCCGGTTCGTGCCCGGCGAGCGCCCCGGCGAGCTGCGCGGCCACGACCGGCTCGGCCCGGCCCGCTTCCCGCTCCGCGAGCTGTTCGCCGACGCAGAGGATCGGCCGGAGTCCCGCCTCGACCGCTCGGCGCAGCTTGCCGCCGATCCGCTCGTCGGTCTCGGCGTGGTCCCGGCGCCGTTCGCTGTGGCCGACGATCACCCACGTCGCGAGCCCCGCCAGCATCTGGGCGCTCGTGTCGCCGGTGAACGCGCCGGCCGCCTCGTGGTGGACGTCCTGCGCCCCGACGGCGACCTCCTCCTCGGCCAGAGCGTCGCGGACGCCCGCGAGGCAGACGAACGGCGGGCAGATGACTCGCTCGACCCCCGGCTCCCGGGTTCGGGACGCGATGACGCGGGCGAGCTCGCCGGCGTCGGCGGGCGTCGTGTTCATCTTCCAGTTCGCGGCGATGATCACCGGGCGCATCGGTCGAATCATGCCAGAGCCGCCCCGGCGGGGCTGCCGCTCCGGGCAGCCCGTGGCGAGCGGGTCGCGCGGCGAGACGAGCCGCCCGACCGGCGAGGGCCGGCGTCCGGGTGCAGGACGAGCCGCTCGATCCGCTCGAGCGCCCGCTGGACCGCCGAGCGGTGGATCCCGAGGCGATCGGCGAGCTCGGCAAGCGTCGCCTCCGGCGTCTCGCGGCGGTCCGCGGCGACCGAGCGGACGACGTACGTCTGCTCGGCTAGCCGCCCATCCTCCTCGAGCTCCGCGATCGCCGCGATCTGGCGACCGGCCGCACCCACCGCGCGCTGGACGTTCGCCGACTCGGCGTTGATGACCCGGTTCAGATCGCCCCGCATTGCCCGCGAGACCTGGCGGGCCTCGAGTTCGAGGAGCGCGCCCGCGGCGCCGATCCGGCGCAGGAACAGGCCGACCGTGTCGCCGCTCTTCCAGGTCACCACGCCCCGGCCCCGCCGGATCCGCCACGAGGACGGCAGCTCGACATCGGCGAGACGGCGCACGAGGTCGGCGGCGTGCTCCGGCGGGACGACGAACTCGAGGTGGGTCCGGCCGCCGGCGAGGCTGAGGGAGCCACGTGCGAGGAAGAGCCCGCGGAGCCAGGCCATGCGGCAATGATCGGCGGCGGCCGGCCAGTCGAGTGCTGCGGGGTCGAACGGGCCGGCGGCCTCCTGAACGGCAGCCCTTCGCTCGCGGGCGAGCCTGACGGCGAGCCGTGCCACGGCGCCTTCCCGAGCGGGTGCCGGGGCACCGAGCCCGGCCGCTTCCGCCCGCCGATCGCACGGCCGCGACGGGTCGATCGCGGCGAGCTCCGCCCGGAGCGCCGTGACCAGTTCCCGCTCGGATCGGCCCACTCAGGCGCTCCGGGCCGTCGCCGAACGGCGGTGGGCCCGCGTCTCGCGCTCGTACAGCCGAAGGATCGCGGCAGCGAGCCGTCCCGGGTCGTGGTGGTGGCCGTTGTCGGGATCGACGACGTCGTCGAGGACGAGGCGCGGCGGGTCGGCGAGCGCCGGCGGCCAGCGCAGCTGGACGGGCTGGGCCGGGTAGTCGTCGGGCACGTGAGCCCCGAACCGGTTGTTCGCGAGGACCGCGTCGACGACCCCGCCGGCATGCTCGACAAGCGCTTCCACGTGCGCGGCGAGGTCGAAGCCCGTCGTCTCGCCCTGCTGGGTCGCGACGTTGCAGACGTAGATCCGGACTGCCGGCGAGGCGTTCACGGCGTCTCGGATCTCGGGCAGCATCAGGCTCGGCAGGATGCTCGTATACAGGGAGCCGGGACCGAGCACGATCAGCTCGGCCTCCGCGATCGCCGCGAGCGCGTCCTCGCAG
>DASTVH010000055.1:0-2542 GCA_035759195.1 Candidatus Limnocylindrales bacterium | reverse complement strand
GGATTACGAGGGTCGGATCGCGTTCGAGGACCGGATCGTCGACAACATGTGCATGCAGCTCGTGCAGGTGCCGGAGTCGTACGACGTGCTCGTCCTCCCGAACCTCTACGGCGACATCATCTCCGACCTCTGCGCCGGACTCGTCGGCGGGCTGGGCGTCGCGCCCGGGGCGAACATCGGGACCGAGGCGGCGGTGTTCGAGCCGGTCCACGGCTCGGCCCCGAAGTACGCCGGCCTGGACAAGGCGAACCCGACCGCGCTGATCCTCTCGGGCGCGATCATGCTCCGCCACCTCGGCCACCCCGACGCCGCCGATCGCCTCGAGCGCGCGGTCCGCGACGTCATCGCCGAGGGCCGGACCGTCACCTACGACCTCGGCGGGACCGCGGGGACCCGGGCCTTCGCCGACGCGGTCATCTAGCGGCTGGCGGCGACGCCGACCGGCAGCGCGGCTCCGGCCGCTCCCGCGCGCGCCTGACCGGCGGAGACGATGTTCTTCTTCCGCTACCGCGGCGGCGAGGGGATGCTCGCCTGGGCGTTCCATCGCATCGCGGGCCTGGCGATCTGGGTCTTCCTGCTCCTCCACGTCTTCGACATCTGGCTGGCCAGCGTGAACCCGCCGCTCTACGACGAGCTGCTCGTCGTCTACGCGAGCGCCCCCGGCCGGGTGGGCGAGGCGCTCCTCGGGGCCGCGCTCCTCTTCCACGCCCTCAACGGCCTGCGGATCATCATCATCGACTTCTGGCCGTCGCTGTCGCGCTACCACCGGCTCATCTGGCGGATCAACTGGATCGCCTTCTTCGTCGTCGGCCTGCCGGTCGCCTGGATCATCCTCAAGCCGATCTGGGAGGGCGCGCCGCAGTGAGCGTCGTCGGCGGCCGGCGGGCGCGACCCCAGGGCGGCGGCTTCGAGCTGGCCGTCTGGTACCTCATGCGCCTGACGGGCCTCGCCCTCTTCGTGCTGGCCCTCAGCCACTTCCTCATCACCCACGTCCTCTACGACCCGGCCGAGCAGACGGCCGAGTGGATCCTCTCCGAGCGCTGGGCCAACGTCGCGATCCGGACGGTCGACTGGCTCATGCTCGCCGCCGTGACCTTCCACGCGTTCATGGGTGTCCGGATCGTCGTCGGCGACTACACGCGGGGCGGCGTCCGGACGCTGCTGACGGGAGCCCTCTACCTCGCCGCGTTCGTCCTCTTCGCGATGGGCACCTTCGCCCTCGTCAGCGTCCCGAACGTGCTGCCGGGCGGCTGATGCGGATCGATCACGACGCGCTGATCGTGGGGGCCGGCGGGGCCGGCCTCTGGGCCGCCCTCGAGTTGGCGAAGGCCGGCGTCGACGCCGCCGTCCTCACGAAGCTCTATCCGACCCGCTCCCATACCGGCGCCGCCCAGGGCGGCGTCTGTGCCGCCTTGGGCAACCAGGAGGAGGATCACTGGGAGTGGCACATGTTCGACACGATCAAGGGTGGCGACTACCTCGTCGACCAGGACGCCGCCGAGATCCTCGCCCGCGAGGCGATCGAGACCGTGATCGAGCTCGAGCACATGGGCCTGCCCTTCAACCGCACGCCCGACGGGCGGATCGACCAGCGCCGGTTCGGCGGCCACACGCGGAACTTCGGCGAGGCGGCCGTCCGACGGGCCTGTTTCGCCGCGGACCGGACCGGCCACATGATCCTCCAGACGCTCTACCAGCAGTGCATCAAGTGGGGCGTCCGCTTCTACGACGAGTACCACGTGATCGACCTCGTCACCGAGGGCGGCGAGTTCGACGCCGGCGGCCGGGCGGCGGGCGTCGTCGCCTACCGGATCGGCGACGGCGAGATCCACACGCTCCGCTCGAAGGCCGTCCTGCTCGCGACCGGCGGCTTCGGGCGGATGTACCGGATCACCTCGAACGCCTGGTCGCTGACCGGTGACGGGCTCGCGCTCGCCTACCGCCACGGCGTGCCGATGCAGGACATGGAGTTCTACCAGTTCCATCCGACCGGCATCGTCGGGATCGGGATCCTCCTGTCCGAGGCGGCCCGGGGCGAGGGCGGCACGCTGCTCAACGACGCCGGGGAGCGGTTCATGGAGCGCTACGCCCCGACGCTCATGGAGCTCGCCCCGCGCGACATGGTGAGCCGGGCGATGTACCAGGAGATCCGGGAAGGGCGGGGGATCGGCGGCAAGGACTACCTCTACCTCGACGTCCGCCACCTCGGCGCGAAGGTCATCGAGGAGAAGCTGCCCGACATCACCGACTTCGCCCGCGTCTACCAGGGCGTCGAGCCGATCAACGAACCCGTGCCGGTCCAGCCGACCGCCCACTACGCGATGGGCGGCATCCCGACCGACGTCCTGACGCGCGTCACACGGGACGAGGCGAACACCGTGGTGCCGGGTCTCTACGCCGCGGGCGAGGCTGCCTGCGTCAGCGTCCACGGCGCAAACCGGCTCGGGACGAACTCGCTCGTCGACCTGCTCGTGTTCGGCCGCCGTGCGGGCCGCCAGATGACGGCAGACGTGAAGGGTGTCGGCATGCCGGAGGTCGCCGC
>DASTVH010000054.1:0-2308 GCA_035759195.1 Candidatus Limnocylindrales bacterium | reverse complement strand
GCTGCCGAGCGGCGCGCCCAGCTCCAGTGCGGTGATCGCGACCGTGCCGAGGAGGAGGACCGGCACCGACAGCAGGACGTAGTGGCGCTGGAGCGGCGTCGGGGCGACTTCCGGCACCGAGCGCGGCGGCAGGCCGCGGAGACTCGGCGGGAGCGCGGTCGGCTGCTCGCGGACGGCGCGAGGCGCCGGGCCGGCTGGCTGGCGGTCGAGGACCGGCATCCCGGGCTCCCAGCGTTCGTCGTCCATCGCGGTCGAGTGTACGTCGGGAGGCTGCGAGGGCCCGCTGCACCTCGCCTCGCCCCGCCCCGCCCCGCCGACCCGTCAGGCCTCCGGAATATTCCGTGGATGCTTAGATCCCCGCACAGGTCCGGCAACCGGGGCAGTTGACGGGCGGAATATCAGCACCGTGCATAGCCGGGACGCGAAACGCCGGCCGAGGCGATGTCGTGCGTGTTCCTACGCCTCCCTGGAATATTCGGGCCGCCGGCGGGAGGAGCTCCGGCCGGGCCGGGGTCAGGACCCTCAGAGCCCTCAGAGCCCGTCGTTCGCGGGATCGCCGGCGATCGCGTCGGCCTGGGTCCGTCGTCGGGCCTCGAGGCGCTCCCGAAGCGCAGGGTCGCCGACGGCCAGGATCTCCGCCGCCAGCAGCCCCGCGTTCTCGCCGTTGCCGACTCCGACCGTCGCGACCGGCACGCCCTTGGGCATCTGGACGATCGCGAGGAGCGCGTCGAGCCCGTCGGCGACGCCGCCCGGCATCGGGACGCCGATCACAGGCGCGGCGGTCTGCGAGGCGAGCACGCCCGGCAGGTGGGCGGCCAGACCGGCGATCGCGACGAAGACCCGAATCCCGCGCTCCTCCGCCGTGGTGATGAACCGGAAAAGCAGGTCCGGCGCGCGGTGGGCCGAAATCACCCGGATCTCGGAGGGGACGCCGAGCTCATCGAGAACGGCGGCGGCCTTCTCGGCGGCGGACATATCCGACCGGCTGCCGACGACGATGCCTACCAGGGCGCGGGAATGTTCGGTCACGAAGGCGGCTCCTCTGCGGGTTGGCGGGGGGCGGTCGGCCGGGGAATGCCGAGGCGATCGTAGACGGCGACGATCCAGCGGCCCTTCGCCTCCTGGTAGAGGACACGGTCGGGCCGCCCGCCGGCGGCGGCCGCGATGCGCCGCTTCTCGTCGGCGTAGCCGGCCGCGAGCGAGGGATCCGCCCGCAGCGCGTCCCGGAAGCGGACGTCCTTGGCGAGGTCGCCGCCCCGCGGATGGACGTGGACATGGACGAGGAAGTCCTCGCCGTCGAACCGGTAGGACCCCACGTGCATCGGTCGCGTCGGCGGCCACGGGTCCGGGCCGGGCTGCGGCCCGAAGCCGAGCTCGTACATCGCCTCGGTGATCGCCGGGATCTCGGCCGGGTCGGCTTCGGTCCCGAGGTCGACGATCCCCTTGCCGGGCAGGTCCGGCACGGCGGTGCTGCCGATGTGCTCGATGCGCAGATCCGGCCGGCGTTCGGTGACAAGCGCGGCGACTCGCGCGGCCACGTCGAGGAGGCGCGGGTCCCATGGTTGGATCGTGGCGGGCCGCCGCTCGTACGGACCGATCGGGCGGAGGGTTGGCGGGATCACCACGGAAGTGTAGATTCGGGCCATGCGCATCGTGACCGGCCGGCGGATCACCGAGGTCGACGTCGGCTAACTAGAACAACTCTTCGCCCGATTCGACCGGGTCGCCATCGACCTCGGCACCGGTGACGGTCGGGCGGTCCTCGAGCGGGCCCGTCGCGAACCGCGGACGCTCGCCATCGGCATCGACGCCAGCGCCCCGGCGATGGCCGAATCGTCGCGCCGTGCCGCCCGGCCCGTCGCGAAGGGCGGTCTGCCGAACGCCCTGTTCGTCGTCGCCTCGGCCGAGCTCGTGCCCGAGGAGCTCGTCGGCCTCGCCGACGATCTGACGATCCTCTTCCCGTGGGGCTCGCTGCTGCGCGGCACGCTCGGCCTCGACGAGGCGGCCGCCCGGGGCATCGCCGCGCTCGTCCGGCCCGGCGGCACGGTACGCGCGTTCGTCTCGGTCACCGACCGGGACGGCCCGGACCTGCCGCGTCTCGACGACGCCGCGACGGCGGAGCGCCTCGCCGAGGGCTGGTCCCGCCACGGCCTCCGGGTCGTGTCGTTCTGCCGGGCGAGCGCCGACGAGGTCGCCGCGACCCACTCCACGTGGGCCCGTCGCCTGGCGGCCGGCACCATCCGACCGGCCTGGCGAATCGCGTTGGCGAGCGACGAGGCGCTCGAGGAAGCGGTTGCTGACGCAATTT
>DASTVH010000053.1:0-19141 GCA_035759195.1 Candidatus Limnocylindrales bacterium | reverse complement strand
GCTCGGCGTCGCGCGGAGACCATGCCCGCAGCGACTCGACCGTCCGCGCCTCGTCGGCCCACAGCGTGACCGCCCGGTCGTCGGCCTGCGGAGCGAAGACCCGCACGTCGGGCGCGACGAGCTGGAGCCCGTGGCGGCGCAGCTCGAGGTCGCGGACGATCGACGGCCGAAGGCGCCCCACGGTGTGGGCCAGCCGGGGCACTCGGACGCCGCCAAGGGCGGCCGTCTCGGCCGCACCGCCGACCCGCTGCCGCCGCTCGAGCACAAGCGTCCGCCGCCCGGCCCTCGCGAGGTACGCTGCGGTGACGAGCGCGTTGTGGCCGGCCCCGACGACGATCGTGTCCCAGGCGCCCGAGGAACCGTTACGGCCGGCCATCACGCGGCCCTCCGGCCGCGCGCCCGGAGCACTTCGAGGGCGGCGATCCGACCGTTCGCGCCCATGATCCCGCCACCCGGATGCGTCGCCGATCCGCACAGCCAGAGATCGCGGACCGGCGTCCGGAACCGGGCGTAGCCGGGGACCGGTCGGTTGAAGAAGAGCTGCTCGAGCGAGAGCTCACCCTGGAAGATGTTTCCCTCGGAGAGCCCGGTCGTGCGCTCGATGTCGAGGGGCGTCTGGACGTTGCGGTGAAGGATGATGTCGCGGATGTTCGGGGCGAACTCCGCGATCCGGTTCACGACCGCGTCGCCGAACGCCTCCCGCTGGTCGTCCCACGTTCCCAGCTCGGGCGCCAGCTTGTACGGCGCGTACTGCACGAAGCAGCTGATGACGTGTTTGCCGGGCGGTGCCAGCGACGGGTCGACGAGCGTCGGGATGATCATGTCGATGTACGGTCGGGCGCTGAAGCGGCCGTACTTCGCGTCGTCGTAGGCCAGCTCCATCTCGTCGACCGACGGGCTGAACGAGATGGCCCCGCGGAGGTGCTCGCCCTCGCCGGGCAGGCACGGGAACTCGGGCAGCCGATCGACCGCGAGGTTGACCTTGCCGGAGCTGCCTCGGAACTTGAACCGCCTGACCTGCTCCTCGAACGCCGGCTCGAGCGTGCCCGGCTCGAGGAGCCCGAGAAAGGTCCGCCGCGAGTCGACCGAGCTGAGGACGTCGGTCGCCTCGATCTCCTCGCCGCTCTCGAGGGCGACGCCGGTGGCCCGGCCGTTCCGAACGAGAATCCGCGCGACCGGGGCCTCGGTCCGGATCTCCGCGCCCAGTGCCCGCGCGGCCGACGCGATCGCCTCCGAGACGCCGCCGGTCCCGCCCTTCGGGATGCCCCAGGCCCGGAACGCCCCATCGATCTCGCCCATGTAGTGGTGGAGCAGGACGTAAGCGGTGCCCGGCGAGCGGACCCCCTGGTACGTGCCGATGATGCCCGACGCGGCCATCGTCGCCTTGAGCGGGTCGGTCTCGAACCACTGGTCGAGGAAGTCCGCCGCGCTCATGGTCATCAGCTGGACGAAGACGGCCTGCTCCCGCTCCGGCAGCTGCTGGAAGGTGCGGGCGAGTCCGGCAAGCGGCAGGAGCGGGCGCGGGTCGAGCGAGGTCAGGTCGGGCGGCGTGATCCCCAGGATCGGCTTGATGAAGCGAGCCATCTCGACCATGAGCCGGCCGTATTCCTCGTAGGCCTCGGCGTCGGTCTTCGACCAGCGTCGCAGCTCGCGGACCGTCCGGCCGTGATCGTTAACCCGCCACAGGTAGTCGCCGCCGCCGGCGGCCGGCCCTTCACCCTCGCGCAGCGGGGTGAACGTGCCGTCGAGCGGCAGGATGTCGAGCCCGTGCCGCGGCAACTGGAGCTCGCGGATGATCTCCGGGCGGAGCAGCGACACCACGTACGAGAAGACGCTGAATCGGAAGCCCGGAAAGATCTCCTCGGTGACGGCGGCGCCGCCGAGGACGTGGCGCTGCTCGAGGACGAGCGTCTTCATCCCCGCCCGCGCCAGGTAGGCCGCGCTCACGAGGCCGTTGTGGCCGCCGCCGATGACGATGGCGTCGTAGCGCTGCGCCAACCCGGGCCCTCCTCGCCGCTATCCACTCTGCATAGGTTTGATGCACCGCGAGTGTAGACGACCGCGACCCGGCCGGTGCGTGTGATAACGTGTGTGCATTCGGTTGCACACGAGGTTGCACACGATGGGCGTGGTCCGGACGACCATCACGCTTCCCGAAGAGGTCCTGGCGCTCGTCGACGCGGTCGCCGGACCGCGCGGCCGGAGCCGCTACATCGCCGACGTTGTCGCCCGCCAGGTTCGCCGCGACAACGCAAAGATGGTGTTCCGGAAATATGCCGGGGCGCTGAAGAACACGGACTTCTGGGGACGGAGCGACGAGGAAGTCCTGGAGAACCTGCGCCAGGTTCGGGAGTCCTGGGATCGACCGTGGATCTGGGAGGAGCCTGATGCGGTATCTGCTGGACACGACCGTCCTGATCGATCAGGCGCGGGGCAGCGCCGGAGCGCCCGAACTCGTCGCCTCCCTGTTCAGCGATCCAAATGATCTCCTGACCTGCGACATCGTCGTCGCCGAGGCGCTCTCCGGCGGCACCGACCGTGAGATCGAGATCGTGCGAGCGCTCGTCCGGTCGATCGAATACGTGGCCACCCACCCAGACGCAGCCGCCTGGGCCGGCGAGTCGAGACGCCGGCTCGGCAGGACCGGTCCTCGCGGCCTGGGCGACGCGATCGTCGCGGGGGTTGCGTGGCACGCCGATGCGGTCATCGTCACCCGCAACGCACGAGACTTCGAGGCGCTCGGCGTCCGAGTCCTCGCGTACGGCTGAACCGCCCGGCGGTACGATCGCCCGATGACGGACC
The DNA here is from genome assembly GCA_035759195.1 of Candidatus Limnocylindrales bacterium. Taxonomy (GTDB): domain Bacteria; phylum Chloroflexota; class Limnocylindria; order Limnocylindrales; family CSP1-4; genus CF-46. The sequence continues at coordinate 16,339 of DASTVH010000053.1, read as the reverse complement.
GACGCCCCCTCCTCCACCGGGCCGCCGACCTCGCGGCGGACTTCCTCGACAAGCTGCCCGACCGTCCGGTCTGGCCGCCCGTCGACCTCGAGGACCTTCGGCGCTCGCTCGGCGGGCCGATGCCCGAGCGGGGCGAAGACGCCCGCGGCGTCGTCGATGCCCTCGCGACCCGGGCGGAGCCGGGCCTCGTCGGGTCGGCCGGGCCGCGCTACTTCGGATTCGTCGTCGGCGGCGGCGTGCCCGGTGCGCTGGCGGCCGACTGGCTGACGAGCGCCTGGGACCAGAACGCCGGGCTGTACGCGCTGTCGCCGGCGGCGGCGGTCGTCGAGGAGGTCGCCGCCGGCTGGCTCGTCGACCTGTTCGGCCTGCCGGCCGGCTCGAGCGTCGGCTTCACGACCGGGGCGACCATGGCGAACTTCACCGCGCTGGCGGCCGCTCGCCATCGGCTCCTCGAGGATGTCGGCTGGAACGTCGAGGACGACGGGCTCATCGGGGCGCCGCCGGTGGCCGTGCTGACGAGCGACGAGTCCCACGTGACGATCTTCGTCTCACTCCAGATGCTGGGCCTCGGTCGGGCCCGCGTCCACCGGGTCGCCACCGACCGGCAGGGCCGGATGCGGGCGGATGCCCTGCGTGAGACGCTGGCCCGGATCGAGGGGCCGGTGATCGTCTGCGCCCAGGCCGGCAACGTCAACACGGGTGCGTTCGACCCGCTCACCGACATCGCGGCGGCGGTCCGGGCCCGGCCGGCCGCCTGGCTCCACGTCGACGGCGCCTTCGGCCTGTGGGCGGCGGCGGCCCCGGGGCTCCGCGACCGGGTCGCCGGCCTCGACGGCGCGGATTCCTGGACGACCGACGCGCACAAATGGCTCAACGTCCCGTACGACTCGGGGATCGTCATCGTCCGCGACGCGGCGGCCCACCACGCCGCGATGACGCTCGGGGCGGCCTACTACGTCGAGACCGGCGGCGGCGAGCGCGACAGCTACAACTGGGTGCCGGAGTCGTCGCGCCGGGCGCGTGGCTTCGCGGTCTACGCGGCCCTGCGCTCGCTCGGTCGCGACGGGCTGGCCGCGATGCTCGAGGGGACCGCGGCCATTGCCCGCCGGATGGCCGACGGCCTGCGCGGCGAACCGGGCGTGACGATCCTCAACGACGTCGTCCTCAACCAGGTCCTCGTCCGTTTCGAGCCCCCGGGCGTCGGCGGCGCCGCCGACGCCGCCGACGCGTTCACCCGGGCGGTCATCGACGCCGTCCAAGCCGACGGCACGTGCTGGCTCGGCGGCACGACCTGGCACCGCCTCGCGGCGATGCGGATCTCGGTCTCGAACTGGAGCACGACCGAAGCCGACGCCGACCGATCCGTCGAGGCGATCCTCCGCTGCGCCCGCGACGTGGCGGCCGCGACCGCCATCCAGCCTGCATAGGATTCATGCATACTGGTCCCCCGTCAGCGAGGAGGATGCCCCGCCCGTGAGCGTCGGAACCGCGTTCCACCCGGCGACCGCGCCGCTCAACCGCAAGCAGCAGTGGCGCGAGTGGAGCGGCTACTTTGCCTCGTCGGTCTACGCCGATGCCCACGACATCGAGTACAACGCGATCCGCGAGGCAGCCGCCCTCATCGACGTCAGCCCGCTCTACAAGTACGCGGTGTCCGGCCCCGATGCGCTCCGCCTCGTCGACCGGGTGATCACGCGCGACGCCACGAGGCTCGCCCCGGGCCAGGTCTACTACACGCCGTGGTGCGACGAACACGGCAAGGTTATCGACGACGGCACCGTCCACCATCTCGACGGCGGGACGTTCCGCTGGACCGCGGCGGATCCCCAGCTCCGCTGGCTCCGGATGAACTCGGCCGGGCTTGACGTCACGATCGACGACGTCTCCGAAGCGGTCGCCGCCGTCGCCCTCCAGGGCCCCCTCTCCAGCCAGGTCCTGGAGGCGCTGACGAAGGCCGAGTTCGGCGACCTGCGCTACTTCCGGCGGCGGGCGACCTCCTTCCGGGCCGGCCGGCGGAAGGTCGCGATCGACGTGTCGCGGACCGGGTACACCGGCGATCTGGGGTACGAGCTGTGGGTCGACGCGGCCGACGCGGTCGCCCTCTGGGAGGCCCTTCGGTCGGCCGGTCGGCCGTTCGGAATCCGCCCGGCGGGCATGCTCGCACTCGATGTCGTCCGGCTCGAGGCCGGCCTGATCCTCCTCGAGGTCGACTACACCTCGGCCCGCCACGCGATGAATCCCGAGCAGAACTACAGTCCCCGCGAGATCGGCCTGGGGCGGCTCGTGAGTTTCGACAAGGCCGACTTCGTCGGACGCCTCGCCCTGGAGCGCGAGGAGCGAGCCGGCGGCCCCGCTCGCCGCCTCGTCGGGCTCGAGCTCGACTGGTACGACATCGAGGGCCTCTTCTCGGCCCAGGGCCTGCCGCCGGCGATCTCGCCGGTCGTCGACCGCTCGCCCCGGCCGGTGTTCGTCGGCGGCCGCCAGATCGGTCGGGCGACGTCGGTCGGCTGGAGCCCGATCCTCAAGCAGGCGGTCGCGCTCGCGTCCGTCCCGCCGTCACACGAGGCGGTCGGGTCGCGCGTCGACATCGAGTGGACCGTCGAGGGCCGCCGCGGCCGCGTCGCCGGCACGGTCGTGCCCCTGCCGTTCCTCGACCTGCCCCGGAAGCGCGCCTGAGGGGTTCGAGCGATGCGAGTCCGGGCGGCGACGGCCGCGGACCGCGCGTGGATCGCCGCGCTCCTCGAGTCGTTCGGGTGGGACGTCGTCGCGTTGCGCGGCGAGCTGTTCCGGGCACTCGACCACCCGATGCTCGTGGCCGAGTCCGACGGCGGCCCGGAGGGCCTTCTCACCTACATCCTGCGCGACGGGGAGTGCGAGATCCTGACGCTCGAGGCACTCCGTCAATGGGCCGGCGTGGGGTCCGCGCTCGTCGCGGCGGTCCGGGCGCTGGCCGAAAAACAGGGCTGTCGGCGACTGCACGTCGTCACCACGAACGACAACGTCGACGCGCTGCGCTTCTACCAGCGGCGAGGCCTCCGCCTCGCGACCCTCAGGGCAGGCGCGGTCGTGGAATCGCGGCGCCGGCTCAAGCCGACGATCCCGGAGGTCGGCGAGCACGGGATCCCGATCCGCGACGAGATCGAGCTCGAGATCACCCTGGGGACGGACTGACGACCGGGTCGTCCTCGCCGATCTCGACGATCTCGCCGGAGGGCGGGATCTCGATGGCGACCGGCTCCCCGATGGCGGTCCAGTCGTACCGCGTCTCGAATCGGTCGGGGCCGCCGTACGGCGCCTCCTCGCGCTCGAGGACGTAGCCGGTTCGGGCGAGACGGCCGTCGACGAGCCAGATCTCGAGCGGCAGCTCGTCGACGCCGAAGATCGACTCGAACCCAAGGTAGGAGTCCGGTGGGACGTAGGCTGCCCTGGCCTCGTCGGCCGGCACCGGGACGAGCCAGCGCTCGGCCGTCGCGCCGCCAAGCTGCGCGTCCGTCAACGGCCGGACCTCGGCGGGATCCGCCCCCGCGGCGAACCGGACGAGGGCGAGCGGCTCCTCCTGGACGCGGCCGATCAGGGCGACCTCCGGCGCCCGCTCGCGGGTCACGTGTCGCCAGGCCTCGTCCTCGCCGTCCGGTTCAAGCCGGATCCAGACGTCGGCCGACGACCAGACGATGTCGGCGTCGATCCGGAACGGGTCGTCGGCGGGCACCTCCGGGAAGAAGTGGTACGCAAGCTCGCCGGCGTCCTCGGCCGGGTGAGCCAGACCGGTGGCCGTCGCGACGACTTCGTCGGGCAGGCCCGGCTTGAAGCGGTCGACTCGCAGCTCGAACCGGGCCGCGGCCGCGGCGAGGAGGGCGCGGGCCGCCTCGATCGGCGCACCCGGGCCGGGCGACACGGCCGGCGGCGCGGCGGTGCTGCAGGCGACGATCACCAGTGTGAGCGCAGCCATGAGCAGGGCCCGGATCGGGAAGTGCGGCGTCATGTCGCGTCCTCCGGCCCGGGCACGCCGCGCTCGGCGCGGATGCGATCGACGGAACCGCGGACGGCCGGCACGACCTCCTCGGCGAACCGGCGGACCTGGACCGCGGCGGACTCGGTCGGGCCGATCAGGAACGCGTCCATCCCGAAGTCGACCGCGAACGCGGTCAGCGACTCGACCCAGTGGTCGGGCGGACCGTCGAGCAGGTTCGTCACGGGCCCGTCGACGATCCGGCCCTGGACGTTGTAGAGCCGGACGATCGAGGCGGGCTCGCGGCCGGCGGCGACGGCCGCCCGGTCGATGTGATCGTGCATCGCCGGCAGGGCCGTCGGCGCGGCGTACGCGAGCGTGGGGACCCAGCCGTCGCCGAGCCGGCCGGTCAGCCCGAGCATCCGGGGCTTGTAGGCGCCGATCCAGATTCCGATCGGGTGGACCGGCGGCGGGCCGGCCACGCCCGGCCCGAGGCGGTGGTACTCGCCCTCGAACGTCGCCCGGCGGTCGGCCGACCAGAGTGCCCGGATGATCGCGATCCCCTCCTCGAGCGCGTCGATCGCACGCCCCGGCGGCAATGCCTCGGCGCCCATCGCCGCGATCGCCTTCGGAAACGCCCCGATCCCGAGACCCAGCTCGAACCGGCCGCCCGACAGGATGTCGAGTGACACGGCCGCCTTGGCCAGCATCGCGGGCGGCCGGAGGGCGAGGGTCGCGACGTCCGGGAAGAGTCGGATCCGCTCGGTGCGGGCGGCGAGATGCGTCAGCAGCGTCCAGGTGTCGAGGAAGCGCGCCTGGTACGGGTGATCCTGGATGCCGATGAGTTCGAGACCGAGCCGGTCGGCCAGCTGGGCCGACTCGATCGTCGCCTCGATCCCCTCGGCCGAGGGGTTCAGGAAGTAGCCGAACCGGATCGGACGGCCGTAGTCGGGCATGTCGGGCCGTCGCGCCGGGCGGGTTCAGTGCTCGGCGGCGTCGGCCTCGGCCCTGGTCTGGTGGACCGTGCCCGGCTCGTGCTCCGGCGGCGCATAGACCGTGACGAGTCGCAGCGGGGCGGCGCCGGTGTTGACGAAGTTGTGACGGGTGCCGGCCCGCACGAAGACGAGGTCGTTCGGTCCGACCGACCTCGACTCGCCGTCGAGGATCGCTTCGCCGGCACCTTCGACGAAGGCGAGGACCTGGTCGGTCCCGTCATGGACCTCCTCGCCGATCTCGCCGCCAGGCGGGATCGTCATGACGACGACCTGCGAGTGTTCGCCGGTCATGACCTCGCGGCGGAATGCGTCGTTGGATCGGGCGGCGGTCACGAAGTCGACCTGGCTGCCCTGCTTGGTGCTCATGGTGGCCGTGCTCCTCAGTGGCTCGGGGACGCCGGGGTTGGATGGTCAAGATACGCCGCGAGCCGTTCGAGCGCCTGCGGCAGGTCCGTCCGCCCGAAGCCGATTCGGAAGTGATTGCCGGCATGGCCGAACTGGGAGCCCGGCAGGAGGAGCACGCCCTCCGCTTCGACGAGCCCGGCCGCGAACTCGTCGATCGGCACGTCGCCGAGCAGCCGGGGGAACGCGACCGAGCCGCCGCGCGGCGGAACCCACGCGAACCGGTCGGCCCGCCGGCGGAAGAAGTCTCGCAGCAGGTCCAGGTTGTCGGCCACGATCCGGCGCGAGCGGGCGAGCACCCGGTCGCGGGCCCGCAGGCCGATGAGCGCGAGGACCTCCGACGGCGCCGCCGAGCAGATTGTCGTGTAGTCCTTGAACCGGGCGCAGCGATCGAGCACCTCCCGGTCGCGGGTCGCCAGCCAGCCGATCCGCAGGCCGGCCATCGCGAACGACTTCGACATCACCCCGAGCGAGATGCCCCGCGGGAATGCGTCGGCGCCCGGCAGAAGGCGGTCGGACTCCGCGAGCTCGAGGAAGCGGTAGACCTCGTCGGCGAGCAGGTGGATGTTCCGATCGGCCAGGGCGTCCGTCAGGCGGGCCCACTCCGGATGGGTCGGCAGCATCCCGGTCGGGTTGTGGGGCGCGTTGACGACGACGAGGCGGGTCTCCGGCCGCAACGCGTCGATAAGCCGCTCGACGTCGAGGCTCCACCGCTGCTCCTCGCGCAGCTCGTGGAGCGTCACGTCCGCACCCGCCGCGCGGCCCACCTCGTAGAGGCTCTGGTAGCCAGGCCAGGTGACGACGGCGTGATCGCCGGGCCCGAGGATGACGTTGACGAGGCAGAAGATCGCCTCCTCGGCGCCGGCGAAGACGAGCACGTCGTCCGGTCCGGCCTCCTCGTACAGCTCGGCGATCTCCGCCCGCAGGAGGGGGTGGCCGGTCGACTCCGTGTAGCCCAGGCGCAGCTCCCGCCACATCGCCGCGGTCTCGTCGTCCGCGATCTCGAGCAGGTCGGCCATTGCCCAGCCCTCGACGTCCGAGGCGCACAGCAGGTGGTCGACGGCGAACTCCCAGCGGGCGAACCAGCGTTCGAGGGCGAAATCGTCGATCTGCATCGTCCGATGATCGCGCGTCGCGCCCCGGGCCGTATGCTCAGCGGCGTGAGCGATCCGATCGTCGTCGTCGGCGTGCCGACTGCGCTCGGCGGCCACCTGCCCGGCATGGAGCTGGCGCCGGGCGGACTGCGCGAGCTGGGTCTGCTCGAGCAGTTGCCGGGCCGCCTCTCCGGACCGATCGTCGACGCCGGGGACGTGCCGATCGACCCGGGTTTCCGGGCGGATCCCGACCCGCGGGCCCGGAACCGCGAGGCGATCTGCGAGTTCCTGCCCCGCGAGCGTGACCTCGTCGCCGAGGCGCTGAGCCCGGCGGGCGACGGGGCGCGGCTCCTCGTACTCGGTGGCGATTGCACGGCCCATGCCGGCGCGATGGCCGGTCTTCGGGCCGCCCGCCCAGAGCGCCGCCTGGCGATCGCCTGGCTCGACGCCCACGGTGACTTCAACACACCCGCGACGACGCCGTCGGGGAACGTCTGGGGCATGCCGTTCGCGATGATCTGCGGGCGAGGCGACGCGGACCTCGTCGCAGCCTGCGACGGCCCGACGATCGAGGAACGCCACGCGGCGCTTCTCGGCGGCCAGGTCCTCGACGAGACCGAGTCGCGGATGCTGGCGGCCTCGCCGATCGCCCACTTCGGGGCCGGGATGCTCGCCACCGAGGCGGGTCTCGCCGCCCTGGCCGCCTGGGCGGGCGCCGTCGCGGGCGAAGTGGACGCGATCCACATCGCCGTCGACATGGACTGCCTCGACGCATCGGGCGGCTGGGCGGTGACGATGCCCGAGCCAGACGGCCTCGCGCTCGGAACCGCCGTCGTTGCGGTTCGCGTGCTCGCCGGCGCCGTCCCGGTGGCCGGCTTCGGCCCGACCGGGATCACCCTCGCGAACGGCGACGCCGGCCGGACCGTCGACGCGGTCGTCGCCCTCGCCGAGGCCGCCTTCGGCTGAGCGCCTTCTCCTCGGGAACCCGCGCCGGTCAGGCGTCGACGGGGATGAGTCCCTCGACGATCGCCCGCGCGGCAGCCTCGTCGGTGCCGGACACGACCGCGAGCCAGCTGATCGGGGCCCCCCGGTCGACGACGACCGCCCAGCCGCCGTCATCGAGGGCGACGAGCGCACCGTTCATGTCGCCGAAGACCGCCTCGCCCGCGTCCGAGCCATCCGGAACGCAGCCGCTCGCGTCGCTGCAGAACGCGCCCTGGCGCAGCCCGAGCCGTGCGCCCGACGGACCGCGGTACGAGATCTCGAGGCGACCGCCTCCGGCCTGCCGGTACTCGCCGGCGTCGACGAACCAGCCGCTCGGCAGGATCGCGCAGTAGACCGTCCAGTCGAGCGCGTTCGCGGCAGCGACGAAGAATTCGCGATTGGCATCGTCGCCGGTGCAGGCATCGGCCGAGCCCGGAACCTGCGACTCGACGTCGGCCGTGGGAGGGGCGACCGGCGACGCCGTGGCGGGCGTCGCGTTCGGCGGCGAGGCGCTCGGCTCGAACGGCGGCACCGTGGGCGACCCGGTCGCCGGCGGGGGGCTGGCCGCGAGCGTCGAGGTCGGCGCGTCCGTGGGCGCGGCCGGCTCGGGCGTCGCAGAGCCGCCACAGGCGACGATGAGGAGGGTGACGGCGGCGAGGACGGCGAGGCGGCGTGGGGCACGCATCGGCTCAGGGTACCTGCCGGACCGATACGGCGTCGGCGGGTGGGGCGTCAGCCCACGGCGTCGGGCAGCCGGACGATCGACGGTTCGACGCCGAAGACCTCGCGGATCCGGTCGGGCGTGAGGACGTCGGCCGGCGTCCCGTCGGCGACGATCCGGCCGCCGTCGACGAGGACGAGCCGCGGGAAGAAGAGCGCGGCGAGCGAGAGATCGTGGAGCACGGCGACGATCGTCGTTCCGTCGCGGACGTTGAGATCGACGAGAAGCTCCATCGTCCCGACCTGGTGGCGGAGATCGAGGTGGACGGTCGGCTCGTCGAGCACGAGGAGCGGCGCTGCCTGGGCGACCGCGAGGGCGATGAGGACGAGCTGGCGCTCGCCGAGCGAGAGCTCGCGCGCATCGCGACCGAGCAGATGGCCCACGCCGACCCGATCGATCGCGGCCGCCACCGCGGCCCGGTCGGCCGGACGGGCGCCCCGCAGCGGATCCTCGTGGGGCAGGCGACCGAGGGCGACGACCTCCTCGACCCGGGTCGCGAACGGCAGAGTCGCCTGCTGGGGCACGACCGCGACGCGCCGGGCGACGGCCCGCCGGTCCAGCCCCTCGAGGTTCTCGCCGCCGAGCCCGACGGTGCCGAACGTGGGGCGGACGATGCCCGTCGCGACCCGCAGGAGCGTCGACTTGCCGGCGCCGTTCGGCCCGATCACCGCGACCCGGTCGCCTCTCGGGACCGCCAGGTCGACGTCACGCAGCGCCGGGCGAGGCCCGTAACGGACGGTGACGTCGCGCAGCTCGAGGGCGGGCGAGCCGATCGTCACAGCTCGTAGCCGCTCCGCGAACGGCGCAGCAGGAAGAGGAAGAACGGAGCGCCGATGACGGCGGTGACGACCCCCACCGGGATCTCCCCGAGGAGCCGGGCGGCGAGGTCGGCGAAGGCCAGGAGCGCCGCCCCGCCGAGCGCCGAGAGCGGCAGGACGAGGCGGGCGTTCGGCCCGACGACGAGCCGGACGACGTGCGGGACGACGAGCCCGACGAAGCCGATGAGTCCGCTGACGGCCACGGCGGCGGCCGTGACGAGCGAGGCGAGCGCGAGCAGGATCGCCCGCTCCCGCCGGATGTCGACCCCGAGGTGCGCCGCCGCCTCCTCGCCGAGGAGCAGGCCGTTGAGGGCCCGGGCGCGAACGAGGATCAGAAGCGAGCCGACTGCGACGAGCGGCACGGCGCCGGCGAGCTGCGGCCAGCCGGCGGTATCGAACCCGCCGAGCAGGTACGAGAAGATCTGGCGCAGCGCGGCGCCCGAGAGGTACATCGCCATCGCCAGGCCGGCGGCCAGCAGCGATCCCACCGCGTAGCCGGTAAGGAGCAGGCTCGTCAGCGCGGACAGTCCGCCGATTCGCGACAGGCGGTAGACAGTGAAGACCGCGGCGAGCGCGCCGAGGAACGCGAAGCCGTGGAGGAGGCCGAAGCCGAGGAACGCGACGCGGACCGGGATCACGACCGCGATCGCCGCCCCGAGGGCGGCGCCGGACGCGGTGCCGAGCACGTACGGGTCGGCGAGAGGGTTGCGGAGCAGACCCTGGAACGTCGCCCCCGCGATCGCCAGGCCGGCCCCGACGACCATCGAGGTCAGGACCCGCGGCAATCGCAGCTCCCAGACGATCGTCTCGACGGCCGGCGTCATCGTCCGCCCCAGGTCGACCCCGAGCAGGCGCTCGGCGAGGATCGCGAGCGTATCGGCGGGGGCGATCGCCACGGTTCCCAGGCCGACGCCGAGGACGAGCCCCAGGACGAGGGCGATCCCGCCGCCTCCCGCGAGCAGGAGCGGACCGCGCCGGGCGCGCCCGATCCGGCCCACGACGAGTGGACGGGAGGCGACCGCGCCGTCGCTCGTCATCGGGTCACGGCACAGCCGAAGCCGCCGGCGACGCGGCCGACGGGCTCCCCGACGCGGCCGCCGAGCCGGGCAGGTCGATGTCGGGGTGGATCGCCCGGGCGAGCGCCCGGAGGCCGTCGACGAGGCGCGGCCCCGGCCGAGTCACGATGACGTCGTCGATCGGTCGAATGCGGCCTTCCCGGACCGCGGTCATGACGTTCCAGCCCGGTCGGGCGGCGACGGCCTCGGCCGTGACGCCGTACGCCGCGTCCCCCAGGAGGATGACCTCGGGGTCGGCCGTGACGAGGGTCTCGAGCGGGATCTCGAAGCTCGTCGTGCTGCCGGTCGTGATCGGCTCGCCGCCGGCCAGCTCGATCATCGCGGCGAGGAACGAGTCGTCGGCGGCGGTGTAGATCGCCTGGGTCGCGTCGAGCTCGTAGAAGACCCGGGGTCGCTCGAGGCCGGCGGCGGCCGCCTCGACCTGGTCGAACGCAGCCCGCATCGAGGCGGTCAGGTCGGCCGCCTCGTCCGCCCGCCCGACCGCGAGCCCGATCAACTCGATGTCGGTGAAGACCGTCTCGATGTCCGGGGCGTAGGTGACGACGACGGGCACGTCGAGGCCGCGCAACTGCTCGATCTTGTCCGGTGGGTTGAAGTTGTTGCCGCCGGCGATCACGAGGTCCGCCTCGAGGCTGACGATCCGCTCGACGTCGACCTCGCCGAACCTGGCGACGTCGGGGATCGCGGCGGCCTCCGGCGGGTACAGGCTGAAGTCCTCGACCTTGCCGACGAGCCGGTCGCCGACCCCGAGGGCGAAGAGCGTCTCGGTCGCGGCCGGCGTCAGCGAGACGATCCGCTGCGGCTCCGCCGCCAGCTCGACCTCGGTGCCCTCGTCGTCGGTCAGGGTCATGGGGAAGGTCGCAGCTTCTGTCGGCTCCGGCGGCGGCGTGCCGGTTTCGGCCGGCTGGGCCGAGCTCGTGGCGTCGGCCGGGATCGAGACGGTCGGGGTGGCGCCGGACGTGCACGCCGCGACGAGGACCGGGAGCATGACGATCAGGACGAACCTGAGACGGCGGAAGGTGAACGATGCGGACACGGGAGACTCCGGGTGCGGGTAGCCGGCGAGGAGCCCGAAGAATCGCGGACCCCTCGCTTCGTCGATTCGAAGGAGGGGTGGACGTCAGCCGGTCGGTCGCATCGTTGCCTGCCCTTTCTCGCGAAGGTGAGCATCGACCGCAGGGCCGGCGACCGGACTGACGCGTCTCGTGGGAGGCGCGATCACCGTAGCGGGACTGTGCCGGAGTTGCACCGGCTTCGCGACCAGGCGGCGGTGGTTGTTGCCGGCGGAATGTACCACAGGCCCATCGCCGGACCACATCCCGACTCGTCCGGACGGGCCCGACGTCGGCCGCCGATCCGGTTCCCGCACCGTCGCCCTCGAGGTTGGATAAGCGCCAGATAAGGGGCTCCTGCGACGATGGCCGCCTCGCCCTCCTCCCGCCAGCACGTCCCGCCGGAGGAGGAAGATCCGATGAGGCTTCGCCGCTGGACACGGAACCTGGGCCCGCCACTGCTGGCGGCCGGCGCGATCGCGCTGGCCATCGCTCCTGCCGTCGCCGGACCGGGTTTACCGCGGGTCGCCCGGACGACGGCCGAGGTCGCGGCGCGGGCGCCGGACGTGCTTCCCGTCTGCGAGGACGGCGCTCTCGGACCGCGGCCGGAGCCCCCCGACCTGGCGGGGGCCGCGTGGTACCGGCTCGATGCCGTCCTCGACGACGTCGGGGCGCTCGATGGGCAGCGCCTCGCCCTCGGCCGGGTGGGCGAGGTCGGCGAGATCGACGTGGCCCTCCCGGTCGAGTCGTTCGCCGCGGGTCCGCTGGGCGGACGCGTGCTCGTCGGCGACGACGACGGCCGCCGCTCGCGGCTCCGTCTCGTGGACGCCGCGTCGAGCTGCGTCGCCACGATCGTCGAGGCCGAGGCCGACGTCATCCGCCGGGCGATCCTCGAGCCGTCGGGGTCGGCGATCGTCGAGTTCCGCGTCGACCGCGCGAACCGCGCCGACCGCGGCGTCTGGCGGCGCCCGCTCGACGGGTCGCCGGCAACGCTCCTGCTCGAGCCGTTGCCGCCGAACGACCGGATCGGGCTCGTCTTTGCCACGGAGCTGGCGTGGAGCGCCGACCGTGAGCGGCTGCTCGTCGTCTCCTGCGGCGAGATCGCCTGCCTGAGTCGGATCGTCGACCAGGCGACCGGCGCGGCCCTCGTCGTCGACGATCCCGATGTCGGCGAGCCGATCAGCCTGCTGGGCGACCAGCTCGTGGCGTACGCCGCCTGCCCCGCGGTGCCATGTTCGATCGTGAGCCGCGATCTCGGTTCCGGCAGGACTCGGATCCTGGCGGAGCTGGCCGGACTTGGCGTGACGGTCCCGACCGGCGGCGGACTGCTGATCCACGAGGACTACAGCGGTGGCGACCGGCTGCGTGTGGTCCGCCTCGACGGCGCGCCCCTCGCCAGCCTCAGGCTCGAGAACGGCCTCCGCCTCGTACCGAACGGACACCGGGCCGCCGCGGCGCTCGAACTGCCGGCCGGCGTCGTTGCCGCTGCCGCCGGCGGCCGCCCACGGTCGGCGGCCTTGCCCGCCGTGTTCCTCGATGCCGCCGGGGCCCGCTGGCTGCCCGCCGGGGAGATCGCCCCATGAACGTCCGTCCGGTGAGCCCGCGTCTCACGAGCCCGCTTCGGGTCCCCCGTGCAGCGGCCGTCGGGCTGCTGGCGATTGCCCTCTGGCTACCCGCGCCGCCGTTCGCCGCCGGCCATTCGCCCGACCCGGCGATGAGCTGGCCGCTCTTCGCCGCCAACGATGCCCTCGAGTTCCGCTGGATGTCGAACGAGGTGCCACCGCCGCGGATGCGCGACGCCGTGGTGGCCGCGGCCGGGGCGGCCACCAATTCGCGGGGTTCGCGTGCCCCAAGCATCACCTACGCCGCCGATGGCGCATCGACCGTCGAATACGGGGCCAACGTCTTCTGCGGCGTCAACGGCCTCGCCTGCGCCGACGCCTGGCATGCGCCGGCGCACTTTCATGTCGCGTTCCGAACCCACGGTCATCAGTTCGACTGGGGCCGCCTCCAGTGGTGCCAGCTCCAGACGACGATCACGAACGGCTGCTTCGACATCGTCAACGTCGCGATCGACGAGTTCGGGCACGTCCTCGGGCTGGGCCACCACGTGAACCTGGCGGACCAATCGGACTACCTGGACGCGGTCGTCCAGACGGTCAGCCGGGCTCGACCGAAGGTCGGCTGGGACGCCGACGTGTTCGGCCGGTGCGATGTCGCAAAGCTCCAGCTTCGCTACGACCAGGTGAACACCGCCCGGCCGTACTCGACCTGCCTCGACCTGCCGGTCGCCCTGTCGATGACCGTGAACGATCGCTCGATCCGGGTCGGTGAGACCGTCACGTTCACGGTGACCCTGCAGGTCGGCACGTCGTCCGCCTACGAGCGGCTGTCGGGCAATCTCCTCTCGCAGCGGGCGGTCGTCCTTCAGCGACGCGTGCCGGGATCGTCGACGTGGACGACCGTCGCGACGATTCCGGCGGTGCTCGCCTCGGGCACCTACCAGATCCGGGTTTCCCCGACGGCCACCTACGACTGGCGGGGCTACTTCTACAAGCCGGCCGGAGAAGGCCTCCGGGCAAGCTCGTCGGCGCCGTTCAGCGTCACGGTGTCGGGGGGTTGCACGTCCGGCCCGTGCCCGCAGCTGCCGGAGCCGATCGTGGAGCAGGAGGGAACGCGATGATGGGTCGATCGGGCCGGACGGGCGCCGGGGCGGTTACGACGGCCGCTGCGACGGTCCTGCTGCTCGTGACGGCCAGCTGCTCGGCGCCGGCCCCGAGTCCGCGTCCGAGCGCCGGACCGGATGCGACGACGGCCCTCGGCCCCGCCCGGACAAGGTCACCGACACCGGACCCGAGCGCGTCCGGCCCGGGCGAGTCACCGCCATCGCCGGTGTCGCCGAGCGTTCCTGCGATCAGCGACGCGCCGCTCGCGTTCCTCGTGGTGGGCGGGGAACGGTTTCCCGGCGAGGTCGGCGGGTTCACGTTCGGGCCGTATACCCAGAGCGCACCGTGGCTGCCCGCGCGGGCCCTCGACACCGTCGCGCTCGAGCCCGGCGCGGACGTCCGGATCGTGCTCGACGACCGGGCCGCGATCGAGGCCTGGAGCGCGCGGCTCGCGGCCGCCGACGACGTGACCGGCGACGCCGTCGCCCAGCTCGCGTCCGGAAGTGGCGTGGTCGCCACATTCGCCGCCCCGGGCGCCGGCGACTGGGTCCTTGCCATCTCGATCACGTACACCGGGGGCCGCGGCGACGGAATCTACTTCTGGCACGTCGTCGTGGGACGGTGAGCCGGATGCGGGGCGGGATGGCACACTCCGCGCGATGTCGCTACCGCGTGCGCACGCTCGCCGCCAAGCTGCCCGTTGTGCCGCCCTCGTCGCGGTCGCGGTCGCCGCCCTAGTCGGGTGCGACGAAAACGGGCCCGACGGCGCCCGGGTCGACGGCCTCGCGATCCTGTCGGGGGACGTCGGGCGGACACGGCTCACCGCGCACGACGCCACCGACGCGGCCGGGCGCGAGGTCGCGGTGCCCGACCCGGCGACGGCCTGGATTTCGGGGGCGCCCGGAAGCGTCCTCGTCGCGACCCTGGCCGACGGTCGCCTGGCGGTCGGAAACGCCGCCGGCGACGAGGACTGGCGGTTCATCGAGCCGAACGAGGATGCCCAGCCGGCCGGCTCGCTGCTCTTCGGCGCCGCCTCGCCGAATGGCGAGCGGGTGGCGGCGCTGACGCTGGGCGCGGCCGGCCAGTTCGGCGTGGCGGTGACGGAGGTCGCCTCGGGAGCGTCGATCGTCTTCCCGGTCGAGGGCAATCCGGTCCTGACCGGGCCGGCCTGGATCGACGAGGAGCGGGTCGGGGTCGTCGTCGAGGATCCCGACGTCGGCGGCGCGATCTCGATCGCCGGCGTCGCGTCCGGCGACGTCACCGGCGGACCGGGCAACGTCCGGGCCGCGGCCGTCTCGGCCGACGGTTCGGCGGTCGTCTGGCTCAGCAGCGTCGACGGCCGGCTCTACGGCTCGAACACCAGCACGTGGCTGGCCGGCCAGGAGATCGCCGCGCTGCCGGTCGAGCCGCCGAGGGCGGAGGTGCGGCCCGGCTCCTTCGCGCTCGACGCGGGCGGCACGCGCCTCGCGGTCGTGTGGGAGCGCGACGACGGCCGGGTCGTCGAGATCGCCGTGCACCGCCGCATGGCAGATGGCTGGGCCGTCGACGCCCGGCTTGGTCCGCCCGGGGACGACCCGCGGGCGGTCGTGACCTGGCTCCGCTGACGCCAGGACGCAGGGAAGCCCCGTGCGCTCGACGCGGCACCGGGTTGCGGGAGCGGCCCGAGGTCAGGCGGGAGCGGCGGCCGGCGTCGTCGCGAAGATCGAGACCTGCGCCTCCTCGGGCAGCATGACCCCCATGATCTTCTGGAGGGTCAGCAGGTGGACGCAGGAGCCCCAGCTCTCGAAATAGTGGCAGGTGCAGTGCCACTGACCGGCGTCGAGACTGACGTGATGCGTGTCGTTGTCGCCACGGAAGGTGAGCGAGAGCCGATCGATCGTGATGCGATCGAGTTCCCGCGCGTAGCGATTCGCCTTCTCGACCTTGCCGATCAGGGAGCTGTGCATCGCCGCATACCTCCGCGCCCCTCAGGGGCGTTCACGCGGCCGCGCCCGGTCGATGCACCATCCGACCGGTGAGGCGGTCGTGTGTGCCTCAACGATACACCCGCGACCCCGTCGGGTCATCCCCCGAATCGGCCATCGGAGGACAGCCGACGGCTCTACGGCGCCGTCGTGCCCTCCCGGCCGAAGTCGTCCTCGAGGCGGACGACGTCGTCGAGCTCCGGCGAGGAGACCTCGATGAGCGTGACGCGCTCGAGGGCCTCGAAGCGATGGCGCCGCCCGACCGGAACGTTGGCGTGATCGCCCGGGCCGAGGTCGTGCTGAGCCATCGCGCCGGCGTCGTCCTCGAGGTGCAGCCGGAGCCGTCCGCTCATCACGTAGATCGACTCCTCCTTGCGATGGTGGAGCTGGAGGGAGAGGCGCCGACCGGTCTCGATGACGATGACCTTGCCGGCATAGCGGTCGGTGTGGGCCCAGATCAGCTCGTGGCCCCAGGGCTTGTCGACCCGCCTGGCGGCGGCCGGACCCGTCACGCGCCGCGGACGAGGCGCTCGCCGGCCTCGAGCATGGCGTCCCGGACGGCCTCCGACGTCGCTTCAGTGTAGATCCGGACGAGCGGCTCGGTTCCCGACGTCCGGA
>DASTVH010000052.1:0-6132 GCA_035759195.1 Candidatus Limnocylindrales bacterium | reverse complement strand
TCGGTCGGCGCGGAGTCACGCGAGGGCCAGACCCGGTTCTGGTTCAGCCTCCCGGCCTGATCCGCCGGAAGCTCGGCGGCCTTCTTGCCGAGCGGCCGCCGGTCAGCCGCCGGTCAGCCGCCGATCGAGAGCTGCCAGGCGTCGTCGAGCGCGACGCCCTCGCGCAGGCCCCCGAAGAGGAGGAGCCGCGATCCCGCCGGGTCGGCGACGAGCGTCGAGCCGGACCGCCCGCTCGGACGGTCCCCGCTCGGCGATGCCTCGGTCCAGGCGAGCGTCGCGAGATCGAGCGTCCAGAGGTCGCGGAGCGTGCCGCCGTCCTTGGCCCCGCCACCGAAGACGTAGGCCGTGCCGTCGATCGCCGCGAGCGCATACAGCTGGCGGGCCGGCGGCGGCCCGTCCGAGATGCTCGTCCACTCGCCGGTCGTGCCCCTCGACCAGAGGTCGCCGATCGCCGGCGTGCCGGTCGTCTGGCCGGCGTAGATCACGAGGCGCCCGTCGGGGGTCCACAGGCAGTCATGGAGGCAGCGGATCGGGGCGACGAGGCCGTCGGCGGTCTCGTCCGTCCAGCGGCCCGCCGCGAAGTCGTACGCCTGCGTGTCGTCGAAGCGGCCGCTGTCCGCGGTGAATCCGTGGCTGATCCAGAGCCGCCCGTCGGGGCCAAGCGCCGCACACGAGCCGTAGCGAGCGGCCGGCACCGGCCCGTTCGTCGGGAGCTCACGCCAGCGGTTGGTTCCGGGATCGTAGGCCCAGAGGTCGTCGAAGAACGTGCTGCCGCGCTGGCCGGACCAGACGACGAGGCCGACCCCCTCCACCCATGTGCCGGTGTGGCCGAAGCGGGCCTCCGGACGGGGCCCTTCGGGCTCGATCGCCAGCCAGGTGTCGGTCTCGAGATCGAATCGCCAGAGATCGTCGAAGACCGTCCCCCGGTCGCGCCCGCCGAACAGGTAGGCGACGCGGGTATCGGGATCGAGCGTCCAGGTGTGGTCCTCGCGGCCGGCCGGCCCCGGCCCGGAGACGGAGAGCGGCGCCCAGGCGAGGGCCGCGGGCCCCGAGGGCGCCGCCGTGGCCGACGGCGGTGCGGGAGACGACTCGTCGGACGGCGCGGGCGACGCGGGCGACGGCAAGAGCGACCCTTGGGGCGAGGCCGAGGCGGGTGTGCCGGGCGAGGCGGTGGTCGCGACGGTGCAGGCGCCGAAGAGGGCGACCGCGGCGAGAGCGATGAAGGCGTGGCGTAAGGCGAGGCGTGGCGTGTGCATCCGCGGATGATCACACGGCGCCGATGACGGTCCGATGTCGCCCGACTCGGAAGCCCGCCGCCGAAGTCACCGCGGTTTCCGATGACCGTGGGTGCATCAGGGGCCGGGGCGGGTGCGGCCGACGAAGTCACCGCGGTTTCCGATGACCGTGGGTGCATCAGGGGCCGGAGCGGGTCGAGGACGACGAAGTCCCCCGCGGTCCGCGATGACCGTGGGTGCATCACGCGGGGGGCGGTGCCCGGTCAGCCTCGATCCACCTCGACGACGACCTTGATCGCCGACTCGTCCTCGACGAGCCGGCGGAGCATCTCGGCGTGGCCCCCGAGGCCGTCGATCCGGGTCGTGATCGACCGCTCGAGCCAGCCGGGGTGGAAGGCCTCCGCCCGAAGCAGGTCCTCGACCGCCTCCTCGAAGTCCTGCCGGGCCGCGTTGACCGTACCGACCATCACCTTGTTGCCGAGGACGAAACCCTGGTTGATCGCGTCGGTCGGCAACTCGGCTGTCTCGTCGCCACCGGTGACCGACGTGAGCACGAGCACGCCGTTGCGGGCCAGGATCCGGGCCGCGCCGAGCGCGAGCGGGCTGTGACCCGTCGCGTCCACGATCAGATCGAGGGGGCCGCCGGCGTCGGCCAGGTCGTCGAGCGTCGCGCTGCCCGAGCTCAGGTACCGCCCGCCGAGGGCCTCGACGAGCTCGCTGTTGAGATAGGGCGGCTCGCGTCGCGAGTAGACCACGACGTCGAGGCCCCGGAGACGCAGCGCGAGCGCGAACAGGAGGCCGATCGTCCCGGCACCCATGACCGCCGCCCGGGAAGGCCGCCAGAGGCGCAGCCGGCGCTGGATCTCGAACGACTGGCGGATGCCCTTCTCGGCGATCGAGAGGGGCTCGAGCAACACGCCGACCGCCTCGAGCGATTCGGGCAGCGGCACGAGGTACGCGGCGTCCTCGACGAAGGCCTCGGCGAGGAACCCATGGAGCCCGTTGATCCCGCGCTCGAGGACCTCCTCGTCGGTTGTCATGTCGGGCAGGCCGATCCGGTCGTAGATCGAGCCGCCGGGTCGCCGCACGGTGGCGACGACGAGGGTGCCCGGACGCAGCGATGCCGGCGCGTTCGGGCCGACGGCGGCGACCCGGCCCAGGCTCTCGTGGCCCAGGATGAGGTGCTCGTCGCCCTCGGGCGCCGCGCCGTATTCGGCGTCTACGATCTCGCGATCGGTGGCGTCCACCCCGACCCGGATCACGTCCACGAGCACGCCCCGTCCGCCCGGCACGTCGTCGAGGCGCGGGCGGGGCACCTCGCGCAGGTGCAGCGATCCGGGCCTGCCGGCGATGACCGCGACGGCCTGCATGACGTCGGAGGATGGCTGCGGCATCGCCCGATCCTGCGCGATCTGTCATCAATTCGCCAGATCGGCGCGGTCGCCGCGGCAAACGGCGGTGTTACCATCGCCTCAACCCGAGCCGGCTCCTCGTACGGGGTCCGTCCACGACGTCATCGGCGGCTGGATGCATGGACCCGCGATGCCCCGGTGGGGTGGAGGTATGCACATGGCGACCGTTTCGTTCGACCACGTGACCAAGAAATACGGCGAGGTCGTCGCGGTCGACGACCTGAACCTCGAGATCGCGGACGGCGAGTTCATGGTGCTCGTCGGCCCGTCGGGCTGCGGCAAGACGACCAGCCTGCGGATGATCGCCGGTCTCGAGGAGATCACCTCCGGCACGCTCCGGATCGGCGATCGGGTCGTGAACGACGTCCCGCCGAAAGACCGCGACATCGCGATGGTCTTCCAGAGCTACGCGCTTTACCCGCACATGTCGGTACGCGACAACATGGCGTTCGGCCTGAAGCTGCGCAAGGTGCCCAAGGCCGACATCGAGAAGCGGGTCGCCGAGGCGGCCGGCATCCTGTCGCTCGAGAAGCTGCTCGACCGCAAGCCGAAGGAGCTGTCGGGCGGCCAGCGCCAGCGCGTCGCGCTCGGCCGGGCCATCGTCCGCGAGCCGGCCGTGTTCCTCATGGACGAGCCGCTCTCGAACCTCGACGCGAAGCTGCGCGTTCAGACCCGGGCCGAGATCGCCCGCATCCACCAGCGACTCAAGACGACCGTCGTCTACGTCACCCACGACCAGGTCGAGGCGATGACGATGGGCACCCGGATCGCGGTCATGAGCGATGGCCTGCTCCAGCAGGTCGGCACGCCGCAGGTCCTCTACGACCAGCCCGCCAACCGCTTCGTCGCCGGCTTCATCGGCAGCCCGTCGATGAACTTCATCGACGTGACGCTCGAGGGTTCGGGCACCGACGCCAAGCTGACCGGAGCCGGCGACATCTCATTCCCCCTGCCGAACCGCCTCCGCGATTCGGTCGGCGCGATGAGCGGCCGCAAGATCATCGCCGGGTTCCGCCCGGAGCACGTCGAGCTCAACGAGACCGGACCGGACGTCGCGAACTTCCCGGGCCGGGCCGACGTCGTCGAGTACCTCGGCAACGAGGAGCTCATCCACGTCAGCGCGGCCGACCAGGACATCGTCGCGATCGTCGATTCGGAGCACCGGGTCAAGCCGGGCGACATCCTGAAGCTCTCGCTGCCGATGTCGAAGCTCCACCTCTTCGATGCCGAGAGCGGCGCCTCGCTCGTCTCGGAGCGGGTGACCGCCGCAGCCTGACCGCGCGATCGGGCACACCGATGAGCCACGACACCGGGCCCGCCGACGCGGGCCCGGTCGATTCTGGGCCGGCGACGGGCGACGCGGATGACGACCTGACCGAGGTCGTCGTCGAATCGGAGGTGCTCCGGCGCGGCCACTACCTGACGTTCCGGATCGACACGATCGAGCGGGCCGACGGCAGCCGCGCCCGGCGCGAGGTCGTCGGTCATCCGGGCGCGGTCGCGATCCTCGCGATCGACCCCGACGATCGGGTCCTCCTCGTCCGCCAGTACCGCAGCCCCGCCGGGCGGATCCTCCTCGAGGTGCCGGCCGGCACGCTCGACGTCGATCCGGGGACCGGCCGCGTCGAGGACCACGCCCTCGCCGCCCGCCGAGAGCTCGAGGAGGAGACGGGCTACCGGGCGGGAACGTGGCGCCACCTCACGAGCTTCTGGACGGCGCCCGGCTTCGCGACGGAGCTCATGCACCTCTATCTCGCGACCGACCTCGCGCCGGCCGACGAGGATCGCCTCGGGCCCGACGACGACGAACGCCTCCGGCTCGATCGGCTGCCGTTCAGCGAGGCGGTCGCGGCCGCCGAGCGCGGCGAGATCGCCGACGCCAAATCGCTCGTCGCCCTGCTCTGGTTCGACCGGATCACGCTCGCCGAGCCCGAACGGACGACGCCGGACGAGGTCCCACCGGCTGCTCCCCGGCGGCCGCCCGGGTGACCGGACCCGAGACCTTCGCCGTCCGTCAGTTCCGGCCCGGCGACGAGCCGGCGATCCTCGCGGTGATCGACGCCTCGCTGCCGGTCGACCGCTTCCCCGGCGTCTCCCGCCAGGATCTCGTCCACGCGGTGGATCGGCTCGCCGGCGATCCCGAGGGCACGGTCGTCGCGCTCGAGGGCGACCGGATCGTCGGGTACTGCACGCCGCGCCACGACGACCTCACGGTCCATCCCGACCATCGGCGGCGGGGCCACGGGCGGCGCCTCGTCGACGCCGCCCGTGAGCTGGTCCGGTCGCGCGGCCTCGACCGGCTGATCCTCTACGGACCGGCTGATCATCCGCCGGCGGCCGGCTTCATCGCGGCGCTCGGCTTCACCTACCACTCGAGCCTCTGGCTCTTCGAGCTGTCGCCCGATATCGCGGTCCCGCCGCCGGCCTTCCCCGATGACGTCGTCGTTCGGCCGTACCGCCATCCGGACGATCTCGCCACCTACCTCGAGGTCGCGAACGCCTCGTTCGTCGATCACCCGACGCCGATGCGGTTCGTCGAGCGCGCCGTCCGCCACACCCACGAGCTGCCCGACTTCGACCCCCACGGCATCCTGTTGGTCGCTCCCCGCGCCGACCCGGCCCGGCCGATCGCCTGGGCCAAGACCGAACACGAGATGACCGAGGCCGGCGAGCGCCGCGGCTACGTCAACTTCGTCGGGGTCGTGCCCGCCTGGCGCGGCCGGGGCCTCGGCCGGGAGCTGCTGCGCTGGGGCATCGCCCGGCTGCGCGACGCGGGCGCCGGCACGATCGAGCTGAACGTCGAGGCCGCCAACGAGCGGGCCCTCGGGCTCTACCGCCGGACCGGATTCGAGCCGAAGGTCGAGTGGCCCCACTACGCGCTGCCGGCCGGCTGACCGGCGACCGCCGGGGCCTGCTCAGAGCCCGAGGACCGTCCGCCGGACGTCGGCGCTCGCTCGCAGCTCGTCGGCCGTGCCCTCGACCGACACCCGGCCCTCGATGAGCAGGTAGGCCCGGTCGGAGATCTCCAGTGCCCGCTCGACGTTCTGCTCGACGAGGAGGACCGCGACGCCGGCCGAGCGGATCGCTCCGACGACCTCGAAGACCTCGTCGACGACGACCGGCGCGAGGCCGAGGGACGGTTCGTCGAGCAGGAGCAGGCGTGGCTCGGCCATGAGGGCCCGACCGATCGCGACCATCTGCTGCTCGCCGCCGCTCAGGCTGCCGGCCAGCTGGCCCGGCCGCTCGGCGAGGCGCGGGAACAGCTCGTGGACGCGGGCCAGGCGCTCGTCGCGGCCGGCCCGGGCGGCGCCCCGGTACGCCCCGAGATCGAGGTTCTCGCGGACGGTCATGCGCGGGAACAGGCGGCGGCCCTCGGGGACGATCGCGATCCCCCGGTCGCAGAAGCGGTGGCCCGGCAGCCCGCCGATGTCGACGCCGTCCATCGCGATCCGGCCGCGCCGCGAGCGGTGGAGCCCGGCGATCGC
>DASTVH010000051.1:0-12737 GCA_035759195.1 Candidatus Limnocylindrales bacterium | reverse complement strand
CCGGCGCTCACCCGCGAGGCCGTCGACCGCGGCTGGTGGTCGCCGCTCGCGGGTCCGCTGCCGCGGACGCCGGCGGCACCGGCACGCCCGGCGGACCGCGGGCCCCGCGGCACGCCAACGATCGTGGGCGCCGCCGATCCGGCATCGCTCGAGCGCCTGGCGTTCGCTCCAGGCGTCGCCGCCGGCCCGGCCGGCGGCGACCTCGCCGCGATCCTCGGGACGCGGACGGTCGAGACGACGCTGGCCGTCGACGCCGAGACGGTCGTCGGCCTCGCCTGCTCAGCCCCGGTCCATCCGGGAGAGCCGGACGGCCCGCGGAGCCTCCTGGCGCTGGGCGTCGCCCGGTCGCATCGCGGCCGGGGGCTGGCACGGGCACTGCTCCGGGCCCATCTCGACGCTCGTCCCGGCCGGGAGTGGCGGGCCGCCGTGACGCTCGCCGAACGCGATTCTGTCGAGCCGCTGGATCGGACCACGCGGGCGACGATCGCCCGGCGGCTCCTGGAGGCCGCCGGATTCGAGGTGACGCCCGCGGACGGTCCCCTCGGCCGGGCGGATCCGCTGGCCGTCGACGCCGTCCGTCGCTGACCGTCGGCCGTCGCGGACGGTGTGATGCGGGACGGTCCGGTGGGGGATCGCGGTCGCGAATCGGAGGGGCCGGATGGCCCCGTGCCGTTGGTCAGTCAACGTCCCTTCGTTTCGGGTCCATCGGCACGCTGGCAGGCAGCGCGTCGGCCGATACGGTCCGACCCATAAACAACCAATTCGCGAGCGCCCGATGGGCGAGAAAGGCAATCAGCAGGTGCTGTGATGGACGGAACATTCAGCAAGGGACGGCAGCGACTCGCTGCAATTCTCCGGATCGCCGTCGGTTCGATCTTCCTCACCGCCGGCATCCAGAAGGCATTCCTCTCGGAGGAGCCCTTCAGCGCGGTCGGCTTCCTCAAGTTCGGGACGGCCGGCACCCCGATCCTCTCCGCCCCGGTCGAGGACGTCGTCTACAACCCGACCCAGGGCCTGTGGATCGCGCTCGCCGGCAACGCCGACCTCATGGCGATCGTCAACTGGATGGTGGTCTTCGGCCAGATCGCGATCGGGCTCGCGCTGATCCTGGGCCTGGCGACGCGCTTTGCGAGCGTCATGGGCACGCTGATGATGCTGTTCTTCTTCGTGGCGGCCTGGGAGTTCGAGCACGGCATCGTCAACCAGCACCTGACCTACGCCCTCGTCACCGGCTTCATCGGCTACATCGGCGCCGGCCGGTTCTACGGCCTCGACGCGATCGTCGAGAAGCTCGAGTGGGTGCGCGCCACGCCCCAGCTGCGGTACGTCCTCGGCTAGGGCAGCAGCAGGCGGGTCGGCATCGGCCCGCGCTGGCAGCACCTCGGCGGCGGGCCCTCGGGCCCGCCGCCGTCGAATTCGGCAAGCGGCGCCTTGACCAAAGGTCGAAGATCATCGCAGGCGGCCCGCAACGGGCCCCGGAAGAGGGAGAGTGTGCGGATGAGTGGACGCAACCTGGTCACGATCGTCGGCGCGATCGCCGCCGTCCTGTTGATCTACGCCGCCAACCCATGGGTTCGGCCGCCGGAGGGCACGATCAGCACCCTCGTCAACGTCGGCTTCTGGATCGCGGCCATCGCGCTCGCGGTCATCCTGTTCCAGGAACGCCGATCGGCCCAGGCCGACGAGGTCGAGATCGAAGGCCCCGCGTTCGCCAGGTTCCTGTTCAGCAACTCGCGGGCCGGTCTGCTGTGGCTGCCGATCCGGGTCTTCCTCGGCTTCTCCTGGCTCGACGCGGGCATCCACAAGATCACCGACCCGGCCTGGACGACCGGCGGCGAGGCGCTCCGATCGTACTGGGAGCGGGCCGCGGCGATCCCCGAGCAGGGCCGCCCGCCGATCACCTACGAGTGGTATCGCGACTTCATCAATACCCTTCTCGCCGGCGGCCACGAGACCTGGTTCTCGTGGGTCATCATCCTCGGCGAGATTGCGGTCGGGATCGGCCTGATCTTCGGGATCCTGACCGGCATCGCCGCGTTCTTCGGGGCCCTGATGAACATGTCGTTCCTGCTCGCCGGCTCGGCCTCGACGAACCCCGTGCTGTTCACGCTTGCCATCGG
Organism: Candidatus Limnocylindrales bacterium; assembly: GCA_035759195.1. GTDB lineage: Bacteria > Chloroflexota > Limnocylindria > Limnocylindrales > CSP1-4 > CF-46. The sequence goes on along the minus strand of DASTVH010000051.1, from coordinate 10,617 downwards.
CGTCATGCTTGCCTGGAAGGTCGCCGGCTACTACGGCGTCGATCGCTACCTGCTGCCGATGCTCGGCACGCCGTGGCGGCCCGGGTCGATCGCCGCGAGGCAGGCGGAGGGAGCCGCACCCGGCTGATCTCCGGTGGGCGGCCGCGCCGCCACGGATCGAACATCTGGTCTAAACGGGCACGGAGGCCTATACTCGGGCCCCGTGCCCGCCGTCGTTTCCGCCGACCCCCTCGCGCCGTTCAGCCCCGCCGTGCGGGCCTGGTTCGAGTCGACCTTCGAGACGCCGACGCCGGCCCAGGCCGAGGGCTGGGCGGCGATCTCGGCCGGCCGCCACACGCTCATCCACGCGCCGACCGGGAGCGGCAAGACGCTCGCCGCATTCCTCTGGTGCCTCGATCGTCTCGCGACCTCCCCCCGCAGGCCGCTCGCTCGTGGCGAGACCGGGATGGTCCGGGTCCTCTACATCAGCCCGCTCAAGGCCCTGACGTACGACGTGGAGCGCAACCTGCGCGCACCGCTCGCCGGGATCTCGCTCGCGGCCGCCCGGCTGGGCCGGCCCGCACCCGACATCGGCGTCGCCAGCCGGACCGGCGACACGCCGGCCGAGGATCGCCGCACCATCGCCCGGCGGCCGCCGGACATCCTGATCACGACGCCCGAGTCGCTCTACCTGATGCTCACATCCGCGGCCCGGGACGTCCTGCGCGGCGTCGAACACGTGATCGTCGACGAGGTCCACGCGGTCGCGGGTTCCAAGCGCGGCGCGCACCTCGCGCTGAGCCTCGAGCGGCTCGAGCGCCTCGTCGGGGAGCGTGAGGGGAGCCGGCCGCCGCAGCGGATCGGGCTCTCGGCGACCCAGCGGCCGCTCGAGCTGATCGCCCGCTTCCTCGGCGGCGTCGGCCCGGGCCGCGAGGTGACGATCGTCGACGCCGGCGCCCGCAAGCCGCTCGAGCTCCAGGTCGTCGTCCCGATCGAGGACATGGCACAGCCCGGCCAGGTCCTGCCCGTGGACGAGCAGCCCGGCGGACCGGCCGCCGGCCCGGAGGCGCGGAGCAGCATCTGGCCGGCGATCCACCCGGCGATCCTCGAGCTGATCCGCGAGCATCGCAGCACGATCGTCTTCACGAATAGCCGGCGGCTCTCGGAGCGGCTCGCCCAGCGCCTCAACGAGCTCGCCGGCGAGGAGCTCGTCCGGGCTCACCACGGCTCGATCGCCCGGGAGCAGCGGCTCGCGATCGAGGAGGAGCTCAAGGCCGGGCGGCTCCCCGCGCTCGTGGCGACGAGCTCGCTCGAGCTGGGGATCGACATGGGCGCGGTGGACCTCGTCATCCAGGTCGAGTCGCCGACGTCGGTCGCCCGCGGGCTCCAGCGTGTCGGCCGGGCCGGCCACCAGGTCGGCGCCCCGTCGAAGGGCGTGATCTTCCCGAAGTACCGCGGCGATCTCCTCGAGGCGGCCGTCGTCGCGAAGCGGATGCACGACGGGGCGATCGAGGCGACCGCGCTGCCGCGCAACCCGCTCGACGTCCTCGCTCAGCAGATCGTCGCGATGACCGTGATGGACCGCTGGGCGGTCGACGACCTGCTCGCGACGGTGAGCCGCGCGGCCCCATACGAGACGCTCAGCCGCGAGGTGCTCGAGGGCGTCCTCGGGATGCTCGCCGGGGCGTACCCCTCGGACGAGTTCGCCGAGCTGAAGCCGCGCCTGACCTGGGACCGCGTGACCGACGTCGTCGAGGGCCGTCGCGACGCCCGGGTCGTGGCGGTCACGAGCGGCGGGACGATCCCCGATCGCGGCCTCTACGGCGTCTTCATGGTCGGCGAGGCGGGGACGCCCGGGCGGCGAGTCGGCGAGCTCGACGAGGAGATGGTCTACGAGAGCCGGGCGGGCGAGGTCATCACGCTCGGCGCGTCGAGCTGGCGGATCGAGGAGATCGGCCACGACCGGGTCACGGTCTCGCCGGCGCCCGGCGTGCCCGGCAAGCTGCCGTTCTGGCACGGCGACGCGCTCGGTCGGCCGATCGAGCTGGGCCGTGCGCTCGGGGCGTTCGTCCGGGAGGCCGAGGCCGACCTCGACCGGGGGGCCCGGGGACGGCGGGCGGCGATCGACCGCCTGCGATCCGACCACGACCTCGACGACCTCGCGGCCGAGAATCTCGTCGCCTACCTCGAGGACGAGCGCGAGGTCGTCGGGGCGCTGCCGACCGACCGCCGGATCGTCGTCGAGCGCTTCCGGGACGAGCTCGGCGACTGGCGGCTGGTGCTCCTGACGCCGTTCGGCGGAAGGGTCCACGCGCCGTGGTCGCTCGCCCTCGAGTCGCGCCTCGGCGAGCGGCTCGCGAGCGAGGTCCAGACGATCTGGTCCGACGACGGGATCGCGATCCGCCTGCCCGACGTCGAGGACGGCTTCGCGGGGATCGAGTCGATGCTCTTCCCGGATCCGGACGAGGTCGAGGAGCTCGTCGTCAACCAGGTCGCCAACAGCGCGCTCTTCGCGTCGCGCTTCCGGGAGAACGCCGGGCGGGCGCTGCTCCTGCCGCGCCGCCGCCCGGGCACCCGGACGCCGCTCTGGCAGCAGCGCCAGCGGGCGGCGGACCTGCTCTCGGTCGCCTCGCGGTACGGCAGCTTTCCGATCCTCGTCGAGACGTATCGCGAGGTCCTCTCGGACGTCTTCGATCTGCCCGCGCTGCGGGAGGTCCTCGGCGGCATCGGGTCGCGGGAGATCGGCGTCCACTCGGTCGAGACGCTCCGGGCGAGCCCGTTCGCCTCGTCGCTGCTCTTCGACTATGTCGCGGCCTTCATGTACGACGGCGACGCGCCGCTCGCCGAGCGGCGGGCCGGCGCCCTCACCCTCGATCGCGACCTGCTGCGCGAGTTGCTCGGCCAGGAGGAGCTCCGCGAGCTGCTCGATCCTGACGCGCTCGCCGATCTCGAGCTCAGCCTCCAGGCCCTGACCGACGACCGACGAGCGACGACGGCCGACCAACTCCACGACCTGCTCCGCCGGCTCGGGGACCTTTCGTCCGACGAGCTCGCCGCGCGCAGCGAGGGGGGTGCGACGGCCGCCGAGGCCTGGCTCACGGAGCTGGTCGCCTCGCGCCGGGCCGTCGCCGCGCGGATTGCCGGCGAGGACCGCTGGATCGCGATCGAGGACGCCGGACGCTACCGCGACGGCGTCGGCGTCGCGCCGCCCTCAGGCGTCCCGGAGGCGTTCCTCGGTCCGGTGACGGCGGCGCTCGACGGCCTGCTCGCCCGCTGGGCGCGGACGCACGGACCCTTCCTCACGCCGGAGCCCGCCCGTCGCTGGGGCCTGCCGGTCGGCGTCGTCGAGGATGCGCTCGAGCGGCTGCTCGAGGCGGGGACGATCCTCCGCGGCGAGTTCCGGCCCGGCGGCGCCGAGCGGGAGTGGATCGACCCCGACGTGCTCCGGATCCTGCGTCGGCGCTCGCTCGCGCGGCTCCGCCGGGAGGTCGAACCGGTCGATCCGGCGGCGCTGGGGCGGTTCCTGCCGGCGTGGCACGGGATCGCTCCGGTGGGTGCGGCGCCGGCACCGCTCCGGCCGGTGGCAGCGCTCGAGCGGCTGGCCGAGGTGGTCGACCAGCTGGCCGGCCTGGCGATTCCCGCGTCGGTGCTCGAGCGGGACGTCCTGCCGGCCCGGGTGGCCGGCTACCAGCCGCGCCTGCTCGACGAGCTGGGCGCGGCCGGCGAGGTCGCCTGGGTCGGTCGGGGCAGCCTCGGCCGCGACGACGGGCGGATCGCCCTCTACCGGCCGGGTCGCGAGATCCTGCGGCCCGCCGGCCCGGTCGACGGCGCGGAGCGCCCCGCCGGTCCGCGCCACGAGGCGATCCGGGCGCACCTCGCCCGGCGGGGCGCCTCGTTCTACCGCGAGCTGTATGTCGCGGCGGGCGGCGGATCCGACCGCGAGGTGCTCGACGCGCTCTGGGATCTCGTCTGGGCCGGCGAGGTGACGAACGACACGTTCGCCCCGCTCCGGGCGCTCCGCTGGAAGCGGCCCGCTCGCGATGCGCGGCGCCGGCCGGGCCGGCTGACGGCCCTCGGGCCGCCGGAGGCGGCCGGCCGCTGGTCGCTCGTCGAGGAGGCCGGCGCAGACGCCGCCACGGGGCGCCGCTCGGCCACCGAGCGCCTCCACGCGACGGCCCTGGCGCTCCTCGACCGTCACGGCGTCGTCACCCGCGAGGCCGTTGCCTCGGAGGGCGTCGAGGGCGGCTACGCGGCCGTGTATCCGGTGCTCCGGGCGCTCGAGGAAGCCGGCCGGATCCGGCGCGGCTACTTCGTCGACGGCCTCGGCGCCGCGCAGTTCGCGCTGTCCGGTGCGCTCGAGCGGCTCCGGGCGGTTCGCGAACCGGCCCGTTCGGCCGGCGATCGCGAAACGCACCTGCTCGCGGCCGCCGATCCGGCGAACCCGTACGGTGCCGCCGTTCCGTGGCCGCGGCGGGGCGAGGAGGACCGCCGGCCCCTCCAGCGGGCGGCCGGCGCCTACGTCGCGATCGTCGACGGCGTCGCGGTTCTCTACCTCGAGCGCGGTGGGGCGACGATCCAGACGCTGCCGGCCGCGGACGACCCCGAGGTCGCGGAGGCCGCCGCCCGGACCTTCGGGGCGCTCCTCGAGGATCGCCGCGTCCGGGAGCTCGTCGTCGCGAAGGTCGACGGCATCCCGGTCGGCGAATCACCCTTCCGCGAGCGGCTCCTCGTCGCGGGGTTCGTCCCGGGGTACCGGGGCCTGACGCTCCGGTCGCGCTGAACGGAGGGCCGTCCTGTGCCCGAGGGCGACACGCTCTTCCGGACCGCCGCCGGGCTCCGGCCGCACCTGGTCGGGCGGGTCGTCACGGCGGCCCGGGCCCGGCGACCCGGCCCGCAGATCGAGCGCGTCGTCGGGGCGACGATCGACGCGGTCGAGTCGCAGGGCAAGAACCTGCTGATCCGCTTCGACAACGGCCTCGAGCTCCGGACGCACCTCCGGATGACCGGCTCGTGGCACCGTTACCGGCCGGGCGAGCCGTGGCGCCGGTCGCAGGCTCGGGCCCGACTCGTCCTCGAGGTGCCCGGTGCGGTGGCGGTCTGCTTCGATGCGCCGGTCGTCGAGCTGTTCGAGCAGCGGGCCGAGCCGATCCACGCCGCGCTGGCCGCGCTCGGGCCGGACCTGCTCGACCCGGGGTTCGGCGAGCCCGAGGCGTCCGAGGCGCGCCGGCGCCTGCGCGATCCGTCACGCTCCGGACTGTCGATCTCCGAGGCGCTTCTCGACCAGAGGGCGCTGGCCGGAATCGGCAACATCTGGCGAAACGAGACGCTGTTCGCCGAGCGGGTCGACCCGCTCGCGCCGGTCGGAAGCCTCGACGACACGACGCTCGTCCGGTTGATCGCGACGGCCCGCCGGCTCCTTCTCGCGAGCGCCGGACAGGCGCCCGGCCGGGCTCGCCTGCAGGTGTACCGTCGGGCCGGCCGGCCGTGCCCTCGGTGCCGGACGATCATCCGCTCGGGGCCGCTCGGCGCGGGGCTGCCACGGACGACGTACTGGTGCCCGCGCTGCCAGGGGTCGGAGGGCACGCCGTGACCGAACTCGACATCCGCTGCAGCCGGGTCTCCACCGGAGCCGACTGGACCTGCCACGTCACGATCGCCGTCGAGGGCGGGCCGACGACCGAGCATCGTGTCCGCGTGGCCCCGGCCGACCTGGAGCGCCTCGATCCGGGAGCCCGCGATCCGCATCTGCTCGTGGACGCGTCCTTCCGGTTCCTGCTCGCTCGCGAGCCGGCGACCTCGATCCTGCGTTCGTTCGATCTCATGGAGATCGCCCGCTACTTCCCGGTGTTCGAGCGCGAGATCCGGCGCGGCACGTGAGGCCGTCATGGCGCGGCGTCCGTCGGAACGCCTGGCGTTTCGGGGCCGAGGTCGGGGCTGACCGGCCGTATCATCGGCCGACATGTGCGAGCAGTTCATCGCCCGCGCCGGCGAGCCGTTCCATCTCGACGAACTGTGGCCGTTCACCGAGCGGCTGGAGCGCTACGGCATTGCCGGCTTCGGCTGGGGCGCAGCCTGGCTGACCCGCGAGGGCCGGATCGCCTCGCACCGCGACGTCCGGGCGTTCCACGACGATCCGGCGCGGGCGACGATCGGCCGCACCGAGACGAACGCCCTCCTCGTCCACCTCCGTCGGCCCTCGAAACTCTCGACCCTCGGGCCGGCGGACACCCAGCCGTTCGACGACCCGGCCGGTCGCTTCGCCTTCAGCCACAACGGCGACTTCCGCGACGTGGCCGACCTTCGCCGCCGCTTCCGGGCCGAGGGCCGGATCCACGGCCGGGCCGACACCGAGGTCGGGGCGCGCTGGCTCGAGGACGCGTGGGACGGGACGACCCCGCCGGCCACGCTCCTCTGCCGCCTCCACGAGGCGCTCGGCGGTCAGGCGAACCTGGCCGTCCTGGCCCGCGATGGGACGGCCGTCGCCTACGCGGGCAATACCGAGAACCCGCTCTTCGCGTTCCGACTCGGCCGAATCGGCGTCGCGGCGACCGGCATCTACTCGCTCGACCGGTCGATCTTCCGGCTCGTCGCGCCGGGCACGGAGGAGCGCCGTCTCGTCCGGGTCGGCCGGTCCGTCGCGCTCGACCGTAACGGTGTCGCGATCCCCGCGTCATCAGCATCGTAGGATGCGCGAACCGGGGGAAGTCGGAGGGAGGGTCCCATGACCCAGGCGGCGGTGAGCGCCGAACCCGGCGCTGGACGGCCGACGGCAGTTCTGCCGGTCGGCGCCCTGATTCGAATTTCGGCGTTCTGGCTCGGCTTGACGTCGATCGACGCTGTCGTCAATGCGGCAGTCCAATCCAGGATCAAGTTCGACGGTCTCGCGGAGCCGGGCACAGAGGGCACATCGCTCGCGATCGTCGCGCTCCTGACGTTCGTATTCTCGGTCGCGGTCCAGCCAACGGTCGGCTCGATCAGCGACTACGCCGCCACTCGCTGGGGCCGCCGAAAGCCCTTCATCGTGTTCGGCGCCCTCTTCGATGCTCTGTTCCTGATCGGCATCGCGACCGCGAACTCCCTGATGGCGATCGCCGCATTCGTCGTCCTTCTGGCTCTCAGCACGAACGTCGCCCGCGGCCCATTCCAGGGCTACGTCCCGGATCTCGTGCCGGATCGCCAGGTCGGCCTGGCCAGCGCGATGGTCGGGCTCATGCAGGTCCTCGGCAACGTGGTTGGTTTCGCCCTCGCGGCGATCGCCAACACACAGGGCAACGTCGGACTGGCGATCTTCGCGATCGCTGCGATCGAGCTTGCGACGATGGCGAGCGTCGTCTGGAAGGTCCCGAACGGACCGCCGGCCAAGTCGCGGGACGGCAAATCGTGGCTCGCGATCGCGGCCGAGACCTGGGGCACCGATATCCTGCGCGAGAGGAGCTACCTCTGGCTCCTCGCGTCGCGGCTGTTCATCCTCATGGGTGGGGCGTCGGTCCTCAACTTCATCTACCTGTACCTGCCCGATTCGCTCGGCCTGTCGCAGGCGCAGTCGGGCGGCGCCTTCCTTCAGATGCTGGCGGCGGCGACCGTCGTTAGCCTCCTCTCGATCGTGCCGGCCTCACGCCTGTCGGACCGGATCGGGCGCAAGCCAGTGATCTACGGCTGCTCGGTGCTCGGCGGCTTCGGAATCGGCCTGATCGCGATCGCACCGGATCCCCTCGTGGCGACGATCGGCGCGGCGATCTTCGGCGCCTCGCAGGGGACGTTTCTCTCCGTCGACTGGGCGCTGATGACGGACATCATTCCGAAAGCGTCGTCCGGGCGGTACATGGGCCTCTCGAATGTCGTGACCGCCTCGTCCACGACGATCGCTGTGGCAATCGGCGGCCCATTCATCGACCTGGTGAACCGGGAGGTCGGCGTCGGTGCCGGGCCGCGCTGGGAGATCGTGCTGGGGATCGGATACTTCGTCCTGGGCGCACTGGCGCTGCGCCCGGTCGCCGAGCCGGATCGCCGGCATAGCCGCCGGCCCGAGCCGCCGGTCCCGGCCGCGTAGCCCGTGGCACCGCGCCGAGCCGGGCCCGCCTCCGCCAAGCGAGGGGCCGCCTATGCCCCCAGGCCGAGGTAGTCGCGGACCCGCTCGCCGAGGCTCGCCCTGGGTCGCGCCCGGAGTCCGGCCAGACCCGCCCGCCAGCCGCTCGGTCGGAGCCAGCCGAACGGCTCCGGCAGGCGCCAGAGCGCGGGGACGAGCGCCCACAGGAAGACCAGATAGTCGAGGCGGAGCGGCCGGGCCCCGAAGCCGAAGAGTGCCTGGAGCTGGAGGATCGTCAGCGGCAGCGTCGCGAGGCTGAGCAGCCCGGACGCACCGAGGAAGACGAGGCCCCACATCCGCGCCCGCGGGGCCAGGACCGGGAAGAAGACGAGCGGCGCCCACTTCATCCACGTGGCGATCGACCACAGGAATCCGGCCGTCACCGGGCCGCTGAACTGGGCCGCCCAGAGCATGAGCACGAGGAGCAGGTTGATGTTGCCGGTGTCGAGGTTGGCGCCGATCGGGAAGCCGAGGAGGGCGACGACGACCGCGGTCTCGAGGGGCCGCTGGCGGTAGGCCCAGTGGATCGTCCAGAGCAGGAGGAGGATCGTCCCGCCGCGCCAGACGAACCACGCGACGTCCCATGGCAGGAAGGCCCAGGGAGCGAAGAGCGGCAGCATCCACGGGGCGTAGACGTACGGCAGGAACGGGCCCGTCGGGTGGTACGGGTCGCCGCCGCTCAGCCAGATCCGAACGCCCGCCCAGTACGCCCGGGCGTCGGCGCCGGCCGGCTCGCCACGGGCGAGGAGCCCGGCGGCGATGAACCCGAACGTAACGATGAGGAGGCCCATCGCCAGAATCCGGCGGCGCTGGCGGATCCTCGTCAGATCGCGCCGGAGCGCCCGGCCGTGGACCGCCATGCGGCGGCGGAGCGGCGTGCGGGGCACGGACGTCGAACCGTCCGCCATCGCCGGTCCGGATCGCCAGGCTTGCCTCATCCCGGCCGCATTCTCCCACGCCCGATCGGGCCGACCGCCGGTCGGTGACGGGTCTCGCCGAGTTCCGGCCCGGGCGTGCCGACCGCGGGCCCCGCCGGGCGAGTCCATCCGATCTCGGGCCCGGCTCGTCCGTTATCCTCCGCCCGTGAGCGACGGGACGGTCATCATCATCGGCGGCGCCGAGGACAAGGTCCGCGATCGGGTCATCCTGAACCGCTTCGTGGCCCTCGCCGGCGGCCGCGACGCGACGATCGCGGTGATCTCGACGGCGAGCTCCCTCGGCGCGGAGGCCGGCGAGCGCTATCGCCAGGTCTTTGCCGAGCTCGGCGTCTCCACGGTCCGGCCGCTCCACGCCGTCACGCGGCCCCAGGCCAACGACGAGACCGCCGCCCACGCGGTGCGCGACGCGACCGGCGTGTTCCTGACCGGCGGCAACCAGCTCCGGCTGTCGTCGACGATCGGTGGGACGCGCCTGGCCGACGCGATGCTCGAACGCTTCCGCAAGGGGGCGGTCGTCGCCGGGACGTCGGCCGGTGCGTCCGCGATGTCGTCGCACATGATCGCCTTCGGCGCGTCGGGCGCGACGCCCAAGCAGCGGATGGCCCAGATCGCGGCCGGCCTCGGGATGCTGCCCGGCGTGATCGTCGACCAGCACTTCCAGCAGCGGAACCGGCTCGGGCGGTTGCTTTCGCTCATCGCCCAGAACCCCTCGCTCCTCGGGCTCGGTGTCGACGAGGACACGGCCGGTGTCGTCGGGCCCGATCACGTCATGGAGGTCATCGGCCGGGGCAGCATCACGGTCGTCGACGGCTCCGCCTCGGAGACGGACGCCTGGGAGATCAAGGGCCACAAGCCGCTCATGATCAGCGGCGTGGTGCTCCACTCGCTGCCCTCGGGCTATCGCTTCGACCTGCGTCGGCGTCACCGCCTCGCCACCCCGACGCTTCATGCGATCCAGGGCGGCGGCGGAGGGGCCGCCTCGACGTAGGGCCGGGCGACGGGGAGCGGCCGCATCGGCGTCGCTCCCTGGTCCGCCAGGCGGACCAACGGACGAACAGCCGGCTCGCGCCGTCCCGGGCCGCAGCGTTCCACCGCCGGCTGGTCCGCGGGCCGGACCACACGACGACAGAAGGGCCTTGCGGGCCGGAACGAGGATCCCCCGGCCGCCCGTTGGTCCGGCGGGCGGACCGCTCGTCCGCCGAGCCTGACCGCCGAACCGTGGACGGTGTGACAACAAGCGTCGAAGGAACGACGCCCGAACGTCGGCTGGCCGTCGTGCGTTGACGCACGATCCACAGGCGTCGCCGTGGGACGGCATCGAAGACGGCGACGCGGCGCCCGATCGCCGCTTGTTGTCACGGCGACAACGCGGTGGCGCGGCGGCAGGCCAAACGCGGTGGGCGCGGCGGGAGGTCCACGGCGCCAGGGCCAAGTCCGCCGCGCCGACCGCCGATCGGCAGGTACACTCGGGCTTCCTCGAACCCTTTATCCGCGACAGGAGGGCACGTGGCGCAGGCGGCTCCCAGGTCCCGCGGCAACACCAGGGCGAAGTCCGCCGCGGCCGCCGCCACGGCCGCCGCACCTGCCCCCACCCGCCCGAAGCGACGCCGCTCC
>DASTVH010000050.1:0-7503 GCA_035759195.1 Candidatus Limnocylindrales bacterium | reverse complement strand
ACGCGGACTTTCGCGTCGGGCGGCCCGGCGTTATCGTTGATCGTCCACGTTGTTCCGGGCAGCACCGGACGCACTGCCCGCAAGTCGGCCCGGCCGAATCGGCGGCCCGAGTGGAGGTGTCCCGTGGCTCGTTCCCCCCGCCGGCTCCTGGTGTTGTCGTCGCTCGTCGCGCTGTGTCTGGGTCTGCTGCCGGCCGTGCCTGCCGCCGCGACGCCCGGCACCGTCCGATTCGCCACGTTCAATGCGTCGCTCAACCGGAGCTTCGCGGGGCAGGCGCTCGCCGACCTGTCGGCGCCCGGCAACGCCCAGGCCACCGCTGTCGCCGAGATCATCCAGCGCGTCCGCCCGGACGTCCTGCTCGTCAACGAGTTCGACTTCGAGCCCGACAACGCCCTCGCCGATGCGTTCCAGGAGAACTACCTCTCGGTGCCCCACAACGGTGCGGCCGCGATCGAGTACCCGTACGTCTTCGTCGCCCCGTCGAACACGGGAATCCCGTCGGGGTTCGATCTCAACAACAACGGCGTCGTCGGCGGCCCCGACGACGCGTTCGGCTTCGGCTTCTTCCCCGGCCAGTTCGGCATGGCCGTGTTCTCGATGTACCCGATCGACGAGGACGCAATCCGGACGTTCCAGCTCTTCCTCTGGAAGGACATGCCGGGCGCGCTGCTGCCCGACGACCCCGCGACGCCGGCGCCGGCCGACTGGTACTCGGCGGCGGAGCTCGAGGTCTTCCGCCTCTCGTCGAAGAGCCACTGGGACGTCCCGATCGACATCGACGGCACGACGGTCCACTTCCTCGTCAGCCATCCCACCCCGCCGGTCTTCGACGGCCCGGAGGACCGCAACGGGACGCGCAACAGCGACGAGATCCGCTTCTGGGCGGACTACGTCACGCCGGGTCCGGCGTCGGCGTACATCTACGACGACGCCGGCGGCACCGGCGGACTCAAGCCCGGTGAGCTGTTCGTCATCGCCGGCGACCAGAACAGCGATCCGCTCGACGGCGACAGCATCCCCGGGTCCATCCAGCAGCTGACCGAGCATCCTCGCGTGAACACGAAGTTCACGCCGTCGAGCGACGGCGCCGTGGAGGCGTCGCTCCTCCAGGGCGGCGCGAATCTGACCCACGAGAGCGACCCGAGGTTCGACACGGCCGACTTCTCCGACGCCGCGCCGGGCAACCTGCGGGCCGACTACGTCCTGCCCTCGAAGGCGCTCCGGATCGTCGACGGCGGGGTCTTCTGGCCGGTCCAGGCCGATCCGCTCTTCCGGCTCACCGGCGTCTTCCCGTTCCCGAGCTCGGACCACCGGGCAGTCTGGATCGACGTGACGGTGCCCGGCTGACGGGTACTCGGTGCCCCGGTGCACCGGAATTGGTGCGGTGGGCCCCGCTCCGGTGGGGTGGGCGGCCGTCCTGAGCGGTTAGCATGGCGGGACTGCCGTCGAATCCGTTGGTCGATCCCAGACGTCCTGAACGGATCCCCGAACGCGGGGACGGCCGTTCGCCAGCCGCAGCCGTGATCGTGTGCGGCAGGCGGCCGAATGGAGGAGGCGGGTCGGAGGACCCGGAACAGGAGGAGGCATGAATCGACCGACCCCGCGAGCGCGCTCGCGGTTCGCCGTCGCGCTCGCCGGCGCAGCCCTGCTCGTCACGATGGCGGTTCCGTTCGCGGCCGCAAAGCCGCCGCCCGATGGCGAGGGCGAGGTCAACGCCCAGACGACCGACATCCAGCTGCTCGCCCTGAACGACTTCCACGGCAACCTGCTCCCGCCGAGCGGTTCGGGCGGCCGCATCGGCCCCCTGACCGACATCGACCCGGGTCCGGGCGAGAATCTCCAGTGCGTCGAGCCGACGTGTTATCTCGCCGGCGGTGTCGAGTTCCTGGCCAGCCACGTCCGCGAGCTCGAGGCGACGAACCCGAACACGCTGTTCGTCTCGGCCGGCGACCTGATCGGCGCGACGCCGCTCATCTCGGCGCTCTTCCACGACGAGCCGACGATCGAAGCCTTCAACCTGATGGACCTCGACTACAACGGCGTCGGCAACCACGAGTTCGACGAGGGTGTCGACGAGCTCCTGCGGATGCAGGAGGGCGGCTGCCACCCGGTCGATGGCTGCCTCGACGGCGACGACTTCGCCGGCGCGGACTTCCAGTTCCTCGCCGCCAACGTCGCCTACAAGGACACGGGCGAGACGATCTTCCCGCCGTACGCGATCCACAAGTTCAACGGCATCAAGGTCGCGATCGTCGGCATGACCCTCGAGGGCACGCCCGATATCGTCACCCCGGCCGGCATCCAGACGGTGAACTTCTTCGACGAGGCGGATTCGGTCAACGCGCTCGTGCCGGAGCTCAAGGCACAGGGCGCCGAGACGATCATCGTCCTGCTCCACGAGGGCGGCTCGACGTCGAACCCGCTCAACCCCGTGACGATCAACGAGTGCGGCACGCTGAGCGGTCCGCTCCCGCCGATCGTCGATCGGATGGACGACGAGATCGACATCGTCATCACCGGCCACACGAACTGGGCGGTCAACTGCGTCGTCGACGGCAAGGTCGTCACCGGCGCCGCCCACCAGGGCCGCCTCGTCACCGACATCGACGTCAGCATCAGCCGGGCGACGAAGGACGTCGTGAGCGTCAGCGTCAACAACGTCATCGTCACGCGCGACGTCGAGAGGGCGCCGGATCTCACGGCCCTCGTCGACAAGTACGCGACGCTCGTCGCCCCGCTCTCGAATCGCGTCGTCGGCTCGGTGACCGCGGACATCCTCCGGGCGAACAACGCGGCCGGCGAATCGGCGCTCGGCGACGTGATCGCCGACTCCCAGCTCGCGGCCACCTCCGACCCGCTCTTCGGCGGCGCCGTCGTGGCGTTCATGAACCCGGGCGGCATCCGGACCGACATCCTGTTCAACCAGATCTCGGGCGGCGAACAACCCGGTGAGGTGACGTACGGCGAGCTCTTCACGGTTCAGCCGTTCAGCAACGTCATGACCGTGATGACCTGCACCGGCGCCCAGATCGATGCACTCCTGGAGCAGCAGTTCCGGGCGAGCGGCAACACCGTCCTCCAGGTGTCGAACGGCTTCGCCTACACCTGGAACTCGGCCGCCCCGCTCGGCAGCAGGGTCGACATCGGCTCGATCACGATCGGCGGCACGCCGATCGATGCCGGTGCCTCGTACCGGGTCGCGATGAACAACTTCCTCGCCACCGGCGGGGACGGGTTCAGCGTCTTCACCCAGTGCACCGATCCGCTCGGCGGCGAGATCGACCTCGACGTCCTCGTGACGTATTTCGGGGCCAATTCACCGGTCGCTCCCGGGCCGCAGAACCGGATCACGCGCCTCTGAGCGAGGCCGTCCGACCGACGCTTCAGCCATCGAGGCCGGCCCACCGGGCCGGCCTCGGTGATTCGGTGCGCCGCCCGGAGTGGTCGGTCCGGCACGGGCGGTCCGGCAGACGGCCTGCCGGGTCGATGGGTCGCGTAGGATGCCTGTCGTGCAGTCGCCGACCCGGACGTCGCTCCGGAACGTCGAGCCCCTGGACGTCGCGATCGTGTCGCTCGGCGGCGCGCTCGCCGTGGGAACCGGCGTGCTCGTCGTCGTCCCCGAGCTGTCCGGCCGCCTGGATGCCCCGCTGCCGGACGTCGCGATCAACGTGGCCGCCACGCTCGTCGGCGGGGCGGTCGCGATCCTGGCCTGGGTTCGGTGGCGCGAGGCGGGCGGCGTGGCATCCCTGCTCGAGAGCGCTGCGTTCGTCCTCCTGACCCTGACGAACGCCGTGACCCTCGGCCTGCTGCTCTCGGGCCGTGGCGACCTGCTCGACGCCGATCCGGCGTCCGCCGGCGCCGTGCCGGCCTACGTCTGGTCGCTGGCCCGCCTTCTTGCGGCCTCCTTGCTGGTGGTCGGCGCGGCGGGCGGCCTGCGCCGAGCCAGACCGCCCGGCCGGCCCCTCGTGGTTGCGATCGGCCCGACGCTCGGACTCTTCGTGGTGGGCCTGGTCCTGGCGGCGGGCGCATCCGGACCCGACGGGCCGCCGCCGCTCGACGGCCCGCTCCTCGTCGCCGTCCAGTTCCTCGTCTTCGCGATCTACCTGGTGGCGGCGCTCCTGTTCAGGCGTCTCTACATGCAGGATCGCGCCGTCTCCCACGGCTTCCTCGCGGCCGGCCTCGTCGTCGCCGCGTTCAGCCAGTTGCACTTCGCCATGAACCCGGTCGTCGCGATCGGGATCGTGACGTCCGGCGACGTCCTCCGCGTGGGCTTCTACGCGATCCTCTTCCTGGGGATCCAGGCCGAGCTCCAGGCCGATCTGATCGCCCTGCGGCGGGCCAACGCCGACCTCCGGGCGCTCCGGGAGGCCGACGCCGCAAATGCCACGATCGCCGAACGGGCACGGCTCGCCCGAGAGATCCACGACGGGCTGGCCCAGGACCTGTGGTCGGCGAAGCTCAAGGCCGCGCGGCTGACGCAGAGCGACGCGCTCGACGGCCCGAGCCGGGAGCTCGTCGGCGAAATCGCATCGGCGATTGACGCCGGTCTCGCCGACGCTCGGCAGGCGGTCATGGCGTTGCGCGTGGATCAGGAGGCGGGCTCGTTCGCCGAGATCCTCCGCCGGTACGTGGCAGACTTCGCCGATCGTTTCGGGCTCCGTCCGGAGGTTCAGATCGACGGGGCCGTGCCGGCGCTCTCGCCTCGTGTCGAGGCCGAGCTGCTCAGGATCGCCCAGGAAGCGCTGAACAACGTCCGCAAGCACGCGGACGCGACCACGGTCTGGCTTCGCCTGATCTCGACTGACGCGGGCGTCACGCTGACGGTGACGGACAACGGCCGCGGGTTCGATGTCGATCGCGTGGGCCGCGGCGGGTTCGGGCTTCGGGGCATGCACGAGCGAACCGACATCATCGGCGGCCGGCTCGAGCTCGACTCCCGCCCGAGCGACGGGACGTCGATCTCCGTCACGGTGCCGACGCGGGGGTCGCCAGCGTGAGCCGGCCGCTGCGACTGATGCTCGTCGACGATCACGCGCTCGTGCGCTCGGCCGTCCGGCAGGCTGTCACGTCCCCGGAGGTCGAGATCGTCGCGGAGGCGGCGTCGGCAGAGGAGGCGCTCCGCCTCGCCCCTGCCGTCCGTCCCGACGTGTTGCTCCTCGACATCGACCTTCCGGGCCTGAGCGGGATGCACGTCCTGCGCGAGCTTGCGCCGCGACTGCCCGACACGACGATCGTGATGCTCACCGTGTCCGGCTCGGAGCGGGACCTCATCGAGGCCGTTCGCGCCGGAGCCCGCGGCTACCTGACCAAGGACCTCGCGCCCGATGCGCTGCTCCGCGCCATCCTGGGAACGCGAAGGGGCGATCTGGCGATGCCGAGGCGGCTTGCGGCCAAGGTCGTGGACGCGCTGGCGAGGGCTCCGCGTCCCGTGGGCTCGACCGGGGCACGTTCATTCGTCGGCCGGCTCAGCGCACGCGAGCTGGACGTGCTGCGCCTGCTGGCCCAGGGTCTCACCGACCGCGAGATCGCCGAGGCACTCACGGTCTCGACGCGAACGGTCGAGAGCCACGTGGGGCACATCCTGCGGAAGCTCGACGCTCGCAATCGGGCCGAGGCGGCGCAGCGCTACCGGAGCGAAGACCTGCCCGGGGACTGACGCGTCAAGTCGTCCGAACCGCCCGTTCCATCGCTACGCCGTGGGCCAGCCTGACCCGAAAGACCCGCGGGTGATCCATGTCCAGCCGGGTCTCCCGCCCTCCCGCTTGCGCGATCACGAGCATGCGCTCCCCGATGACGGCCACCTCCTCGATGTCGCGGAGGCGCAGCTCGCGCACGTCGCCCGGTCCCCGGAGGAGGAGGCGGCTGGTCGTGAGAAGGGCCCGGACGACCCCCGGCGTGCCCTCCCCGGGGGGCGTGGCGTCCTGGGGCAGGGCCCGTGCGGTCGCGATCAGCGATTCGCCGGGCTCGAGGAGCGCCGCGGCGTCCGGATCCGCCTCGAGGCGGGCGAGCGGTCGATCTCGCAGGCGATCGCGCTCCTCGTCGGCGGCGGCCTCGTCGGCGGCAATGCGATCGGCGATCGCCCGCGCGTCTCGAACCGCTGGTCGCGAGTCCTCGGCGCCGAGCGACACCGGCTCCTCCTGGGGGTCGTGCTCCACGTCGAGAGCCTACGGCCGCGCGGTGCGGTGCGGATAGTGGGAGAGGTACCTAGTCGGCTACGGAAACGCAGCCTCCGTATTCCCGGGAATTGGTGGGCGGGTACGCACGCCCGAGTTCCGTACCGCCGTGCGGAGAGCTACGGATGCGCCTCCGCTCGCGCAGTTCGTAGTGTCGGCCCAACGTGCCGGGACATCTCGGCAAGCACTCATCCGCGGGTATCCGGAGGCTGAACACATGGTCCGAATGGGGAGAAGGCTGACGCGGGCAATGACGCTCGCTGTCATGATCACGATGCTGGCGGCGGGGGCGGCGTACGCCGACAACCTCCAGGCCGATCTCGACACGACATCGGGAGGTCCGGACAAGACCGTGAATCTGGGGACGATCGCGCCGAGTTCCCCCCAGAGTGTCGACGTGTTCCTCTTTGTCCAGGAGACGAGCGGCGGGGACAACCCGACGTATCCCTTCTCGGTCAGCGGCTCGAAGGACGCGAGCAGCACCTTCCCAGGGAGCACGGCGTTCAGCGGCGTCACGATCTCGGGTCCGGGAACCGCGAACGGCCGGACCGGGCAGGTGACGTGGACGACCCCCGCCGCCGCGGCAACTTCTCAGCAGTACTCGATCGTCGAGCAGTTCGACGCGACCACGACGATCAACGAGAGCCCGGCCAAGATCACGATCACATTCACGATCGCCGCCGCTCCCGCGAACACCGCGCCGACCACCCCCGGCGCTCCGACCCTGGGCGTGGGAACCGACCCGAACAACACCGGCCAGTTCACGCTCAGCTGGACCGGCTCGAGCGACGACGGCAATCCGAACCCCCCAGCAGCCGTGACGTACACGCTCCAGCATCGCGATGCGAATGACGCGTCGTTCTCGACCGTCGCCACGGGGCTGGACGCGCCTTCCTACACGTTCGCGGGCGGCGCCCCGGAGGGGGAGGGGACGTGGACCTACCGCGTCCAGGCGTCCGACGGGACCCTCACCAGCGCGTTCTCACCGGCCTCCGATTCGGTCGTCGTCGACAAGAGCGCGCCGTTCGCGCCCACGCTCTCAGCCGACCGCTCGCCCGATTACGCCGGTGGCGGCGGTTGGTACAGGAACTCCGTGACGATCTCGTCCGCCGCCAATGGCGACCCGGCCCTGGCCGACGGCAGCGCCGGTAGCGGGGTCGACGCGGCGACGGTCGGACCCGGCGCGACGTTCTCGACGAGCGGCAGCCACACGGCCACCGACACCGTGCTCGACAACGCGACGAACGAGTCGGTTGTCGCCAGCCGGACCGTCCAGGTCGACGCCACGTTGCCGAACATCGCCTTCACCTCGTGCCCCGCCACGGTCATC
>DASTVH010000049.1:0-5340 GCA_035759195.1 Candidatus Limnocylindrales bacterium | reverse complement strand
TACGTCCCAAGGGTTTGGCTGTTCGCCAATTAAAGCGGCACGCGAGCTGGGTTCAGAACGTCGTGAGACAGTTCGGTCTCTATCCGCCGTGGGCGTAGGGAACTTGAGAGGAGTTGCTCCTAGTACGAGAGGACCGGAGTGAACGAACCGCTGGTGTGCCAGTTGTCCCGCCAGGGGCACCGCTGGGTAGCTATGTTCGGCTGGGATAAGCGCTGAAAGCATCTAAGTGCGAAGCTCGCCTCGAGATGAGGTTCCCCACCGGGTTAACCGGGTAAGACCGCAGGGAGACCACCTGTTTGATAGGCCGCATGTGGAAGTCCGGTGACGGATGAAGCTGAGCGGTACTAATGGTCGAGGGCTTGACCTCTTCAGCAACTGACCAGGGGTCAGTGGCTGGGATCAGGATCCTGTCCTGACTGACACACGAGATCGAAGATCATCCAATGGCGCCCCGCGGGTCGACATGCTCGACCACGCGCCGGCCCGCTGCCGAATGACGTCCAGACGCGAGAAATCCTGGTGACTCCAGCGGAGAGGCCATACCCGTTCCCATCCCGAACACGGAAGTCAAGCTCTCCAGCGCCGAAGATACTGAGAGGGCAGCCTTTCGGGAAAATAGGTCGTCGCCAGGATTTTTGCGTTTCCGGGGAACGCCCATGCCGTCCCAGCGCGCCGACGAACCGCACCGCGGCCTGGGCTATCCTCTGAACATGACCGTCCCCGCCGGATCTCCGTCCGGATCGGCGCACGCCCCCGACCCGGAGCCTGCGGACCGGCCGTGGCGATCGGCGTTGGAGCGCGGTCGCTCGTGGCGTGCGGCGCCGCCGACGCAGACGGCCGCGGCCGCGGTCGGCGAGATCTGTCCTTACCTCACCGCGTCGTCCGGCAGCTGGCGCAGCGCCTCGCCGCATCGCCAGCATCGGTGCGGGGCCGTCGACCCGCCCGGCCTCCTGCCGGTCGAGAAGCAGCGCCGCCTGTGCCTCTCGGTCGATCACGCGAGCTGCCCGGCGTTCCGGGCCGCCCGGGCCGGCCGGGCCGCCGTCCTTGCCCCCGGCGTCGACCCGACGGCAGTCGCCGTGGCCGACGCTGCCCGCCGCCCGCTCGCACGCACCGCGCCCGTCATCCTCGAGCAGCCGCGTTTCCAGCCACCGACGACCTCCTGGCCCTTCGACCGAGGCATCTCGCAGGCGGTCCTCATCGGCCTCATGGTGCTTGCGTTCGCGGCGGTCGCGATCTCCCGCCTCGGCTCCCAGGACGGCTCCGGGTCGGTCGTCTCGCCCTCGGTCAGCCCGAGCGCCGGCGCGACGGCGACGGCGGAACCCACGCCGCGCCGGACGCCGTCGCCATCGCCGTCGGGTTCGGCGCCGGCGTCGGTCGGGCCGAGCGGCTCAGCCGCGCCGCCCTCGCCGAGCTTCCGGGCAACCTACCGGGTCGAGGCGGGCGACACGCTCGTCGAGATCGCCGCCGAGTTCGATACGACCGTGGCCGCGATCCAGGAGGCGAACGGCCTGACGGGTTCGGACCTGCGCGTCGGACAGATGCTCAATATCCCCTGAGGGCCGCCTCCGGGACGCGCCGCCTCGCGCGCGCGAATCCTTACGGTTCAGCCCGACCGCGATTCGCGGGGGTCAGCGCTGGCAACCCCGGCAGAACGAGGTGACGAACCCGCCCGGCTTCACCTCACTGATCCGCGTCCCGCAACGGGGGCACGGCTGACCGCCCTTGTCGTGGACCGCGAGGAAGTCGCGCACCTGCTTCTCGAAGGTCGGCGGGACGCGCCTGCGGAGAACCGCGATCGCGGCGTCGACCGTCGACCGGGTGGCCGCGTACAGGGCGTCGACCTCCTCAGGCGCGAGCGACGAACGCTTTCGGAACGGCAGCAGCCCGGCCGCGTGGAGGACCTCGTCGCTGTAGGCGTTGCCGAGGCCGGCCACGAAGGCCTGGTTCTTGAGGAGATTCTTGAGCTCGCCCGGGTGGCGCCGAATTCGGTCCCGCCAGACGTCGAGCGTCAGGGCCGGGTCGTCGGCGTCCGGGCCCATCTCGCCCGGCGCCAGACCGGGGACCACCCGATCGACTCCGGCCGGCAGCAGGTACACCTTGCCCATCTGCGTCGGGTCGCGATAGCGGACCTCCACGGGCGCGTCGTCGGCCGGCAGCCAGGAAGCGCGGCGGGCCCAGGCGGCCATGCCTCGCGGTCGACCGTTCCGGCCGCCGAACCGGAGGATCAGCGCGGTCTTCGTCGGCAGCTTGTCGCCTGGCTCGGCGAGCTGGAAGCGGCCGGTCAGCATCGGGTTGATGACGATTCGGTCGCGCTCGAAGTCCAGTCGCAGCAGCTTGCCTCGTCGCTCCAGGCCGATCAGGCGCTGGCCGCCGAACGCCTCCAGCTCCCCCGGTGTGCCGCGGACGGCAAGCGGCGCGGCCGCCTCGACGGCGGTCACGCCGCGTCCCACGAGCGCGGCATGAAAGGCCTCCGCGACGACGGTCAGGTCGGGCAGTTCGGGCACGGCCGCGATTGTAGCGGCGAGAAGCCGTGTGCTAGACTCTCCCGGCTCCGGAAGGCAGCCAATCTGAAGACACGTCCACGCCAGCTTCGCCACGAAGGGAGAGGACCGCGGCTCGATCAACCACGGACCACCATCTCATCGTTTCGGAACCGGCCTGGGCACTGCCCAGGCCGACGCGTTTTCCGGGGACATCGATCGAACAGGAGAGACAAGACACTTGACCGAAGAGCAGCAGGGCGGGACCGCGCCGGTGCCGGAGGCAATCGCCCCGGAGCCCGACCAGGCGCCCGAGAACACCGTCGGGACGGTTGCCGTCGCCGACGAGCCCGCCGCCGGGACCACCGACTTCACGGAGGAGACCCAGGCTCCCGACGTCACCGCAGCCGAGTCCGACGGCGACCCGGCCGCCTCGTCCGTAGACGCCGTCGCGGCGCCCGACGAGCCGGAGGCACCTGCCGAGGCGCCCGCCGGCGAGGAATCGGCGACGGCCGATGTTTCGACGAACGACACGTCGCCTGCCGAGACCGCGACGCTCGCCGAGGCGCCGTCGGCCACCGACGCACCGGCTGAGACGCCGGCCGCAACCGACGCCGATGCTGCCGACGCGCCGAGCGCTGAAGCCGCCGCTGCGCCGGCCGCAACCGACGCCGATGCTGCCGACGCGCCGAGCGCTGAAGCTGCCGCTGCGCCGCCCGCAGACGCCGCTGAGGCGCCGACCGTAGCCGACGCGACGAGCGAGGCGCCCGCGGCCGAGGAGGCCCCGCCCGCGCCGCCCCGCGATCTCGGGCCTGAGCCGACGACGATGGAGGAGCTCCTCGCCGAGCAGGACTCGGACATCAAGAGCTTCAAGCACGGCGATGTCGTCGAGGGCACAGTCGTCCGGATCGACAAGGACGAGATTCTCGTCGACATCGGGGCGAAGTCCGAGGGCGTCGTCAGCAACCGCGAGCTGTACGGCCGCCATGCCGAGAGCCAGCCTCAGCTCACGATCGGCGACACGGTCCTCGTCTACGTCCTCCAGCCCGAGTCCCAGGAAGGCCATGCCGTCCTGTCGCTCCGTCGCGCCGGCCTCGAGCGCAAGTGGCGCTCGATGCAGGAGCAGTTCGAGGCCGGCCTGATCATCGAGGCGCCGGTCATCGATCACAACAAGGGCGGCCTCATCGTCGACTGCGGCATCCGCGGCTTCGTGCCGATCAGCCAGATCGTGGACTTCCCGCGCCGGCCCCAGAACGACCAGCCGCGCGACGCCGCGCAGGAGATCGCCGAGAAGCTGATGCCGTTCGTCGGCCGCAAGCTGCGGCTCAAGATCCTCGAGGTCAACCGCAAGGCGAACCGCCTGATCCTCTCGGAGAAGGTCGCTCTCTACGAGGAGCGCCGCGAGAAGCGGGACGAGCTGTTCAGCAGCCTCCAGGTCGGCCAGAAGGTCACCGGCACGGTTCGCTCGATCGCGCCGTTCGGCGTCTTCATCGACCTCGGCGGGATCGACGGCCTCGTCCACAAGAGCGAGCTCTCGTGGAACAAGGTCAACAACCCCGAGGCCGGCTACAAGGTCGGCGACGAGGTCGAGGCCGAGGTCATCGACATCAACCACGAGCGCGGCCGCATCAGCCTCTCGATCCGCCGCCTCCAGCCGGACCCGTGGCACTCCACCGTGGCCGACTTCAAGGTGGGCGACGTCATCGACGGGACGGTCACGAAGCTCGTCAACTTCGGCGCTTTCGTCCGCGTTCGCGACGGCCTCGAGGGGCTCATCCACATCAGCGAGCTCTCCCATCAGCGGGTCGCCCACCCCGGCGACGTCGTCCACGAGGGCCAGCAGCTCAAGCTCAAGATCATCTCCCTCGACTCGGAGCGCCACCGCCTCGGCCTGAGCCTGAAGCAGGCCGAGGAGCCGCCCGTCCGTTCGATGCCCGAGCCGGGCCCGTCGGCGGGCCCCCGAGAGCGGCGTCCGCGACCCGAGCGCAGCTACTCGATGTCGGATGCGGTCCAGGAGCCCGAGGGCGGGATCGACAACACACTTGCGGCGGCCTTCGCCCAGGTCCGCGATCAGCTGGCCGCCTCGGAGGAGGCGGCGGCGGGTGCGGCCGAGGTCGAACAACCGTCGGCCGACGCCCCGATGGCCGAAGCTGCGCCGGCCGCGGTCGAGACGGAAACCGCTGCCGATGGTCCGGAAGCCGGACCGGCGACGGCGGAAGCCGAGACGGCCGAAGCCGAACCGGCGACGGCCGAAGCGCCGACAGCCGAGCCCGCGGTCGACGCGGAAGAAGCGGCCCCCGAGCCCGAGCCAGCGATCGAGACGGAGGCCCAGCCCGAGGTCGAGGCCCAGCCCGAGGCCGAGGCGGAGGCGCCGGCAGCCCACCCGGAGGCTCCCGCCGAGGAGCCCGCGGTCGAGGCATCGCCCGCCGGCGCCGAGTCGCCGGTCGACATCGAGGCCGCGGTGGCCCCGGACGAGGTCGCCGAACCGGACGCTCCGGCTGAGGTCGCCGAACCGGACGCTCCGGCCGACGATTCCGAGGACGCCAAGCCCGCCTGACCGGGAGTCCGGCTGCCACTCGACGACCCGCTCCGGTGGCGGGTCGTTTCGATTCCTTCATCCAAACCACAGCCCGGACGTGCATCTGCCGGGCTGCCCCCGGCGAATCATCTTGCAACGGCACAGATTCGACCGTGCGCGCGTCTCTCCGGTACCCCGTCTGGGTCGCCGAAGGGGTCGGCTTGCGGAGGGGAGTCGGCGTGCTAGCATGGCTCAGGCGTCGTGAACGACGCTCGCAAAGGAACAGGCGTTCGACTCGATGGACCGCTTCGACAAGTTCACGGACCGCGCGCGCAAGGTCCT
>DASTVH010000048.1:0-14849 GCA_035759195.1 Candidatus Limnocylindrales bacterium | reverse complement strand
CTCGACCTCGCTCTGGCCGGTCCCGACGGTCTCGACGAAGACGAGGTCGAAGCCGACCGCGTCGAGCACCGCGGCGGCGGTCGCCGTCGTGGAGGCGAGGCCGCCGGCATGACCCCGCGCGGCCATCGAGCGGATGAACACGTCGTCGTCGCCGGCGTAGGCCTGCATCCGGACCCGGTCGCCGAGCAGTGCGCCGCCGGTGATCGGCGACGAGGGATCGACCGCGATGACCGCCACCGAGCGCCCCCGGTTGCGAAGCTCGCCGATCAGGGCGGCGACGAGCGTCGACTTGCCCGATCCCGGCGGGCCCGTGATGCCGACGATGTGGGCCTTCCCCGCGAGCGGGTAGAGGTGGCGCATCGCCGCCTCGGCAAGCGGCGTCCGGTTCTCGACCGCGGTCAGCAGCCGGGCCAGCGACCGCCGATCGCCTGCGAGCGCCGCCTCGACGAGGCGGCGCTGCGCCGCGCGGTCGGCGGGCCGGGAGCCGTCGGTCTGGCGACCCTCCACCGTCGGCTGCGGGCCCTAGTCGCGGGGACGGGCGTTGGCCCGCAGGAACTCGGCGACCTCGGCGATCGTCGTGCCCGGCCCGAAGACCTTCGCGACGCCGGCCTCCCGAAGCGGCTCCACGTCGTCGTCGGGGATGATCCCGCCGGCGGTGACGAGGACGTCGTCGAGACCGCGCTCCTTGAGGAGGCCGGTGATCCGGGGCAGGAGCGTCATGTGAGCGCCCGAGAGGATCGACAGCCCGACGACGTCGACGTCCTCCTGGAGTGCGGCGCTCACGACCATCTCGGGGGTCTGACGGAGGCCCGTGTAGACGACCTCGAAGCCCTCGTCGCGCAGGCCGCGGGCGAGGACCTTCGCCCCCCGGTCGTGGCCGTCGAGGCCGGGCTTGGCGATGAGCACCTTGATCGGTCGGTCGGTCATGGACCGATTGTAGGCGCCCGCCGTGCGCGCCCGGGCGACTTCGAACGTGTCGCTGCACCGGGCCCAGCCGGCTCGTCGCGTGGCTCAGCCCGACGCCTTTCCTCCTCCATCGAACGGAATCGAGCTCAATTGTGTCCGCCCGGCGAGACAGCGCGCCGTCGCGAGGCCGCGCGCCGTCGCCGAGACTTGCTGAAGGGACGACTCCGGCCCTGTGAGCCGCAGGAGCGTCGTTCCTGTTCGGTCACGGTGGAAAACCGTCGGCCTCGCCCCCGCAGCCGCGAGGGCGAGGCACGAGGGGTGCGGGCGTCAGGCGTTCGCCCGGCTGAACGCGCGCGAGGCGATCCAGACGGCGATCACCGCCAGCACGGCCGTGATCGACGCCCCGATCACGACCTCGGGGTTCGCCCAGTCGCCGTTGAACAGCGCTCGCGCCGCGTCGACCGTGTGGGTCAGCGGGTTGATCGAGCTCAGGAACCGCAGCCACTCCGGCGCGAGGGCCATCGGGAGGAGGATCCCGGAGAGGAGCAGGAGAGGCAGGGCGACGCTGTTGATGACCGGCGCGAGCGCATCCTCGGTCTTGAGGACGAGGCCGGCGGCATACGACAGCGGCGCCAGCACCAGGCCGGTGAGCGCCAGGATCCCGAGCGTCACCAACGCCCCGGCCGGGTCGATCGAGAGCCCGAACGGGATCGCCAGGGCCATCATCACCGTCCCCTGGGCGACGATGACGACGACGTCCCGGAGCGACCGGCCAAGGAGCATCGCGAAACGGCTCATCGGGGTCACCCGCATCCGCTCGACGACGCCGTAGCGCAGCTCGGCGATGAGTCCGAACCCGGCGAAGGCGCTGGCGAAGGCCGCGGTCTGGACGAGCAGCCCGGGGATGAACCAGTTGAAGGCGTTCGTGCCGGTGCCTCCGGCCCGGGTCGAGGCCTCCAGGAGCGGCCCGAACAGGACCAGGTAGACGATCGGCTGCATCAGCCCGAAGAAGATCCAGACCGGCTGGCGCAGGGCCAGGATCAGGGACCGCCGGAAGATGAGCCAGGTGTCGCGAAGTGCGGACATCGTTAGGTTCCTTTCTGCCTGTGGTGGGTCGCCCTCAGGCGGCCGGCTCCTCGCGGAGCGATCGGCCGGTCTGGCGCAGGAAGACGTCGTCGAGGCTCGGCTTGTGGACCGCGATCGAGGTCGGGGCGAGGCCGGCTCCGTCGAGCAGCCGGAGCAGCTGCGGGACGGCGCGATCGCCGAACTCCACGTAGAGCCGGACGAGGCCGTCGTCGTGGGCGGCCTCCCGGACGAACGGCAGGCGCTCGAGGAGCGCGAGCACGCGTTCGCCGGCCCCGGCGACGCCGATCTCGACGACGTCCCCGGCAACCGCCCGCTTCAGCTCGGCGGAGGTGCCGGCGGCGACGATCTCGCCGTGGTCGATGATCGCGAGGCGGTCGGCGAGGGCATCGGCCTCCTCGAGGTAGTGAGTCGTCAGGAAGACGGTCGTGCCCCGCTCGCGGAGCTTCCGGATCTCGTCCCACATCCGGGCCCGGGCCTGCGGGTCGAGGCCGGTCGTCGGCTCGTCGAGGAACAGCACGGCCGGCTCGTGGACGATTCCGAGGCCGACGTCGAGGCGCCGCTTCATGCCACCCGAGTACGTGCCGATCTTCCGATCGGCCGCCGCATCGAGCTCGAGCGCGGCGAGGACCTCCGCGGCACGCCGCTCGGCGTCGCCCCGCGACATCCGGTACAGCCGACCCTGGAGGATGAGCTCGCCCCGACCGGTCTCCGCGGGGTCGGTCGAGCCGCCCTGCGGGACGTAGCCAATCCGCTGGCGAACGAGCTGCGGCTCGCTGCGGAGATCGGCGCCCGCGACCGTCGCATCGCCGGCGGTCGGCGTGATGAGCGTCGCCAGCATGCGGAGGGTCGTCGTCTTGCCGGCCCCGTTCGGGCCGAGGAAGCCGAAGATCTCACCCTGGCCCACGGTCAGGTCGACACCGCGGACGGCTTCGATCGAACCGCTCCGGGACGTGAACGTCCGTCGCAGGTCGCGGGTCTCGATGACCGACGAACGAATGGGGACGGGGGCCGTCATCGGCGCACCTCCTTGGCAGTCTGTGGCCTATGCTGTGACGGCGCTCCTTGCACAGTTCAGCAACATGGGTCATTATCTGATCAGTGCAGATAATTACCCAGACAGGAGCTGTTGTCAACCATGAATCGCGAGAGCATCCAGCAGGTCATCCGTTCCCTTCGGCGGGTCAACCTCCAGGGGTCGTTCTTCGGCCAGACCGTGGCCATCCGCTTCGGCCTCTCCGAGTCCGACATCCAGGCGCTCGAAGCGCTCATCGAGACGGGCGCGTCGACGGCCGGGCGGCTCGCCGACCTCACGGGCCTGACGAGCGGCGCGGTGACCCGCGTCATCGACCGGCTCGAGCGAGCCGGCTACGTCCGGCGGGTCGCGGACCCCGCGGACCGACGCCGGGTCATCGTCGAGGTGGTTCCCGAGAAGGTGGCCGCAATCGAGTCCGCGCTCGACCGGATCGGCGAGGCGAGCGCCGCGGAGATCGGCCGCTACACCGACGCGCAACTCGAGCTCATCTCGGAGTTCCTGACGCGCATGGAGCAGATCACGCGCGAGGAAGCGTCGACGATCCGCGACAGCTCCGAGCCGCTCGCCGGCTCCGACGGCGCCTCGGAGCACAGCGCGCCCCTCGGCGGGCTCACGGCGGCCCGTCTCCACGTCCGGTCCGGCGTCTCGCGGCTCCAGATCGGACCCGGCGCACCCGATGCCGATCTCTATCGCGCCCGGTTCGATGGGGCGACGCCGCAGGTTCGCCTCCGCGACGGTCGGGTGATCGTCCACTACCGGGGCATCCCGTTCGACTGGCGCCGGCGGGCGGCATCCTTCGACCTGAATCCCGCGGTGCCGTGGACGATCGAGGTGGTCGGCGGAGTCGGCCGCCTCGAGGCCGACCTGCGGACGATCGATCTCACCCGCCTCGAGCTCACCGGCGGGTCCGAACGGATCCAGCTCGAGCTCGGCACGCCACGCGACGAGGTCCCGGTCAAGGTCGTCGGCGGCACGGCGACGCTGCGGATCGAGCGACCGGCCGACGCGGCGATCCGCCTCAGGGTCGTGGGCGGCTCGGGTCAGGTCGAGCTCGACGGGATG
The DNA here is from genome assembly GCA_035759195.1 of Candidatus Limnocylindrales bacterium. Classification (GTDB taxonomy): domain Bacteria; phylum Chloroflexota; class Limnocylindria; order Limnocylindrales; family CSP1-4; genus CF-46. The sequence goes on along the minus strand of DASTVH010000048.1, from coordinate 10,762 downwards.
CAGCTCGGTCACAAGGGTGGCGAGGCATCGGTCGAGACGCCCGGCTGGGCGAAGGCCGGAAATCGCTACGCGGTCGAGGTCGTCGGCGGTTCGAAGACGATCGAGATCGTGGGCCGACCGGCCGCTTCGTGACCCGGTCCACTCCGCGGATCACGACCGACCGGCTGCTGCTCCGGGAGTGGCGGCCGGCCGATCGCGAGCCGTTCGCGGCGATGAATGCCGACCCGGAGGTCGCGGAGTTCCTGTCGAAGACCCTCGACCGGGCAGCGAGCGACGCGTTCCTCGACCGAATCGAGGCGGCCTGGGAGGCGGACGGCTTCGGCCTCTGGGCCGTGGAGCGCCGCGAGGACGGCGCCCTGCTCGGCTTCACCGGCCTCGCCGCCCCGACGTTCGAGGCTCACTTCACGCCGGCCGTCGAGGTGGGCTGGCGGTTCGCCCGCTTCGCGTGGGGCCACGGCTTCGCGACCGAAGCCGCCCGGGCGGCGCTCCGCTTCGGGTTCGTCGAGCTGGATCTCGCCGAGATCGTCTCCTTCACGGTCCCGGCGAACGTCCGCTCGCGGGCGGTCATGGAGCGGCTCGGGATGACCCGCGACCCGGCGGACGACTTCGAGAACCCGAATTTGCCGCCCGGCCACCCGATCCGGCCCCACGTCCTCTACCGCCTGTCGCGCGATCGGTGGCGGGCGTCCGGTGGCGACGCGCCTAGCTCTGGGCGCCGCCGCTGAGCGTGATCGTCTGGCCGCTCACGTAGGTGTTGGCGGCCGAGCCGAGCCAGAGCGCGAGGCCGGCGAGGTCGTCGGGGGTCGCCAGCCTCCGGATCGGGATCGACTTCGCCATGTCCGCCTGGCGGTCCTCGGGGATCGACGGTCGGCCGTCCCTGTGGGTGAGGATCTGGGTCGGGGCGATCGCGTTGACGAGGATGCCCTTCGGCCCGAGCTCCTTCGCGAGCGACGCGGTCAGCCCGATGATGCCGGCCTTGGCGGCCGCATAGTGGGCGGCCCGGGCGACGCCGACCAGCCCTGACCGGGCGGCGACGTTCACGATCCGCCCGAAACCGGCCGCTTCCATGCCGGGCGCGACGGCCCGGCAGGTCCGGAACGTCGCCCCGAGGAGGTCGTCGACGACCGAGGCCCAGGCCGCGTCGTCGATCTCCGCGAACGCGTCGTTGCGGTACGCCGACGTCGCCGTCACGAGCACCGCCACCGGTCCGAGCTCCCGCTCGATCATCCCGACCATCGCCCCGATCTCGTCGCTCGAGTCGAGATCCGCGCCGACCGCGATCGCTCGGCCGCCGCCGGAGCGGATCCGCTGCGCCGCTTCCTCGGCACGAGCGGCGGACGAGCGGTAGTGGACGGCGACCGACGCGCCCTCCCCGGCGAACGCCTCGACGAGCGTCGGCCCCGCGCCGCCGCCGGCACCGGTGACGAGGACGACCCGCCCGGCGAGCCCGAGATCCACGAGGCTTACGCGCCCGGAGCCGGCCGGTCGAGGTGGGCGAAGAACTCGGCCCGAGTCCGGTCGCGGGTCCGGAACAGCCCGAGAACGGCCGAGGTCGTCATGATCGTGCCGGGCTTGCGGATCCCGCGCATCACCGCGCAGAGGTGGGTCGCCTCCATGACCACGCCGACGCCCTGCGGGTCGAGCCGCGTCTGGAGGAAGTCCGCGACCTGCTGGGTCAGCCGCTCCTGGACCTGGAGCCGACGCGCGTACATCTCGACGATCCGGGGAACCTTCGACAGCCCGATGACCCGACCTCGCGGGATGTAGGCGACCGCGGCGGTCCCGAAGAACGGCAGGAGATGGTGCTCGCAGAGCGAGTAGAACGGGATGTCCTTGACGACGACCATCTCGCTGTAGCGGACGTCGAAGATCGCGCCGTTGATGAGCCGTTCGGCATCGACGTGGTAGCCGGCCGTCAGCTCCGTGTACATCCGGTGGACGCGTTCAGGCGTCCCGACGAGCCCGTCGCGTTCCGGGTCCTCGCCGATCTCGACGAGGATCTCCTGGACGGCCGCCTCGACCCGGCCGTTGCCCTCGTGCGGCCGGCCGCCGGCGATCCCGGCCGCGCCGTCGGACTCGCCGATCTCGTTCTCGATCTCGTCCACGAGGCGGCGGACGTGCTGGGGCAGGTCGGTCGGACTGGCCACGTCGCTCACGGTCTCCTCTACGCGCGCCGATGGTACGCCGGTTCGGCCGGGAGCCTACGGCGCGCGAGCCGCCTCCTCCGTCGGCGAGCCCGGGTAGTCCCGGCCGTCGACGCCCCGGAGCCACGCCCGGACGTTGTCGCCGAGGGCCGGCCGGAAGTAGCCGCCCTCCTGGAGGATCACGAGGCGCCGGCCCGTGGCGGCGACCCGCCGGCCGACCGCGTGATAGACCTCGGTCGTGAGCGCGAAGTCGCCGATCGGGTCGCGGCCGTACGTGTCGAACCCGAGCGAGACGACGACGATCGAACCGGGCCGATCGAGAACGGCTTCGAGGGCTCGATCGAGCGCCGCCAGGTAGCCCTCGTTCGACAGCTGGGCGGGCTGCGGCAGGTTCAGGTTCTCCCCTGCCCCGTCGCCTTCGCCGGTCTCATGGGCATAGCCCAGGAAGAACGGGTACTGGCGGGCCGGATCGGCATGGATCGAGGCGTAGAAGACGTCGCCGCGGCGCCAGAAGATCTGCTGGGTGCCGTTGCCGTGGTGGTAGTCGACGTCGAGGATCGCGGCGCGTTCGCCGGTCGCCCGGACGATCGCCTCGGCGGCGATCGCGGCGTTGTTGAAGAAGCAGTAGCCGCCGGCCAGCGAGCGGGCGGCGTGATGGCCCGGCGGCCGGCACAGGCCGTACGCGGCGGTCTCCTCGCCGAGGACGAGATCGACGGTCGTGAGCGCGACGTCGACGGCGGCCCGCGCCGCGTCGTACGTGCCGGCGACGAGCGGGTTCGACGAGTCGAGCCCCCACCAGCCGACGCGCCCGGCGACGAACGCCGGCTCGGGCTGGCGGGCGACGGCCTCCGGGCTCATCCCCTCGAACATCCGGAACGTCGGGTACGTGTCGGCGACGAGGTACGGCACATCGAGCCGCGCCCGCTCGACCTCCGACCACGCAGCCTCGAGGAACCGGATCAGGGCGGGGTCGTGGACCGCCGCGATCGGGGCCTCGCCGTGGTCGGTCGGGCCGAGCAGCTCGAACCCCCCGTCGTCGGCCAGCGTGGCCCGGATGATCTCGGCTCGTTCCGCGACCTCGTACGCCGGGATCGGCTGGCCGAGATACGTCTCGCGTTCGACCTCGTGGGCGAGATGGGCGGCGCTGTAGACGACCTTCAAGCTCGTGGACCTCCTGAGGCTCAAGCCTACCGGCCGAGGATCGCCGCCGTGACCTCGTCGGGCCGGTAGCGCATGAGGTTGTGGCCGACCGCCTCGAGCCGCCGCAACGGGAACGACGGCACGCCGGGCGCGGGCGGCGGCGACGTCGCGGCGAGGCCGACGATCGGCGCCTCGACGGCGCCCAGGACCTCGGCCGGACGGTAGTCGAACAGCGCCTCGACGCAGGCTCGAAGCGCATGGGGCCGGGTCGCCGGCACGACCCTGCCGGCCGGCGTCTCGACGACCGCCGCCCGTGCCGCCCGCTCCTGATCGGCATCCCACGTCGCCGGGTCGAAGGCCGCGCGTTCGGCCAGCCATGCGGCCATCGATCGGAGCACCTCGGGCGGCTCGTCGAGGTCCCGCAGGAACTCGTCCGCGTCCATCCCGGACGTCGCCGCGACGTCCTCCCAGCCGCCGTCGACGAGGACGAGCCGGGCGCAGCGCCCGCCGAGCTCCGCCGCTGCCCACGCGGCGACGACGCCGCCGAAGCCGTGACCGGCCAGCACCACGCCCGCCTCGCCGAGCGCCCCGGATCCCTCGGCCGCCGCCACGACGTCCTCGACGAGCTGGTCGGGCGGGTAGTCGCCGGTCGGAGCGTCCGACAGGCCGTGGCCGCGGAGGTCCATCGCCGCCGTCCGACGCTCCGTGGCAAGGCGCCGGGCGACCGGCGCCCATCCCCAGGCGCTGCCGGACAGGCCGTGGACGAGCAGCACGCCCGGCGCGCCGGTCCCGCCGAAGTCCAGGAAGTGGATCCGGTCGCCCGAAGCCGAGACCACGACGTAGCCGGGCGGCTCGGCGGATGCGTCCACGGCCGTAGGATAGGCGCCGATGTCCAAGCGTCGCCGCGGCTCCCGTCTCGGTCCGCGCCCGGCCCGCCACGTCGGATTCGAGCGGCTCGTCGAGCGGGCGCTCGCCGGGATCCCCTCGCCGTTCCGGGAATCGCTCCGGGAGGTTGCGATCGTCATCGACGACGAGCCCTCCGCCAGCCAGCGCGCCGAGAACGAGCTCGGGCCAGACGACACGTTGTACGGCCTCTACGAGGGCGTGCCGCGGACGGAGTACGGCGCCGACTGGGCGGCGGTCCCGAACCGGATCACCCTGTTCCGGCTGCCGCTCGAGGAGGACTTCCCCGATCCCGACGACCTGGCCGACGAGGTCCGGATCACGGTGATCCACGAGCTGGCCCACCACCTCGGGATCGACGAGGATCGCCTCGGCCAGCTCGGGGTCGACTGAAGGCCGCCCCGGGCGGATCAGAGCAGGGCGTCCACTCCGGCGATGCCCGCGAGCAGGCCGAGGCCGATGACGACGGCCATCGGCACCGTCAGCCACTCCACGCGGACCGGGCCGCGTCCGGAGCCCTCGCGGGCCCGTTCAATGCCGGCGCTGTACCCGGTCAGGTCGAGGAAGGCGACGACCTGCGGCGAGGCGATGAGGGCCGCGAGGGTGAACGTCAACGATCCCAGCGAGAGCACGCCGAGCATGACGACGACGGCGAGCATCAACGTACCGCCCGTCCCGGAGCCGAACCCGACGTCGAGGGCGCCGCCGATCCGGACGAGGATGTCGGCGCCGGCGCCGAACGCGAACAGCTGGAGGTACGCGACGACTGCGCTGACCGACGAGACGGCGATCGCCAGCGGCCACTTCACCCGGGCCAGCCGCGTCGATCGGCGAACGGCTTCGCCGGCCCCGACGTCGCCGAGGACGATCCCGGCCACGAGGTACGCGAACGGGGCCCCGACGATCGCGCCGGCGACGCTCGTTGCGACGGCACCGGCCTGCGATTCGGGCCCGAACACCTCGGCGAAGACGGTCTGGATGAGGAGGTTCGGCACGATGAGGATGAAGCCGACGAGAATCGAGGCGCCCACGACGCTCCAGAAGACCTGGCGCGATCGACGCAGCGCCTCGCGCGTCGTCAGCGGCCGCCCGATGCGGTGGGCCGAGAGGAGAGACATGCCCATGATCGGGCCCTCGATCGAGATGACGGCCAACCCCACGAGCGCCACGAACGTGCTGAGGAGCAGCCAGCCGCCGACGCTGCGGTCGACCGGAACGAGGTCGGGCTGGAGGCCCAGGGCCAGGTCGGCGATCCAGTCGAAGCCGCCCTGCGCCGAACCGAACGCCAGCACGATCGCGACGAACGGGCCGGCGGTCGCGAGCATGAGCAGGCCGAAATAGAGCGAGGCGCGGCGCAGCTCGCGGCTGGCGCTCAGGCTGAGATCGAGGCTTCGGCCGAGCGTGGAGCGCACGCCGGGGAGCGGCGGCGGCGGGCCGGGCGGCGTGAGCGGCGGCGCGGCGGCGGCGCCACGGTCGAAGGGGGACGCGGCGCCGCCCGTGTCGTTCGGCGGCGCGGCGGCGCCAGGGTCGAGCGGGAACGCCGGCGGCGGACCCGACGCGTCTGATCCCTCGATCGGCCCCTCGTCCGCGGCCCGCCGATCCACCCGCTCGACTCGCTCAGGAACCGGGGTACGGTCGAGCCGCCCCGAGCAGCTCGCCGAGCCTCGAGATCTCGACGTTGCCGCCCGAGGCGACGACGCACACGCGATCCCCGTGGGACAGCGGCACCAGCCCGTAGAGGACAGCGGCCAGGGCCGCCGCACCGGCCGGCTCGAGGACCTGCTTGAGGCGCTCGGCCGCGAAACGCATGCCGCCGAGGATCGTCGGGTCGTCGACGAGGACGATGTCGTCGACGTAGCGGCGGCACATCGCGAGCGTCCACTCGCCGGCGAACGGGGCACCCAGGCCGTCGGCGACGCTGCGCGGCTGCATCCGGACGATGGCGCCGGCCGCGATCGCGAGCTGCATCGCGTTCGCCTCCGTCGGCTCGACGCCGTACACGCGGACCGCGGGCCTCGTCTCCTTGATCGCCGCGGCGATGCCCGAGATCAGGCCGCCGCCGCCGATTCCGACGACGACGACATCGACGTCGGGCAGGTCGTCGAGGATCTCCAGCCCGACCGAGCCGTGGCCGGCGATCACCGCGGGGTCGTCGAACGGGTGGACGAACGTGAGCCCGCGTTCGTCGCGAAGGCGATACATGTGGGCGAACGCCTCGCCGACGTCGGCCCCGTGGAGGACGACCTCGGCGCCGTAGCCGAGGCAGGCGTCGACCTTCGAGCGCACGGCGGCCTGCTGCATGACGACCGTCACCGGGACGCCGCTCGCTCGCCCGCCCCAGGCATACGCCTGCCCGGCGTTGCCGGCCGACATCGTGATGACCCCGCGCCGGCGGTCTCCCTCGTCGAGCGTCGCGAGGCGGTTCGACAGGCCGCGGGCCTTGAACGATCCCGTCTTCTGGAGGTGCTCCGCCTTCAGGTAGAGGCGGTCGTCGGCAAGTCGGGCACCGCCGCTCGAGGCCAGGATCCGGGCGGCCGTCGCCGACGAGAGCAGCGGCGTACGGTGGACGAGGCCCTCGATCCGCCGGCGGGCGGCGTGGATCTCGTCGAGGGTGACGATGCGGTCGGCCGTGTCCATCGGGCCGAGTATCGCAGAGCGCCCGAAGCCCGGACGTCCTCCGGGTTCGGGCTACCTCGGCGCGGCCTCGACCTGCCAGATGTCGCCGGTTCCGATGTCGGTCACGTAGAGGCGGCCGTCCTGGCCCTCGCCGAACGAGCTGATGTTCAGGGCCGTATCGGCCATGAGGACCGGCGACTGGGATGCCGGTCCGTGGGCCCGGAGGGCCCAGACCCGCCCGGAGCAGTAGTCGCCGAACAGGTAGCCGCCGACCAGATCCCGGAACTGCGCGCCGCGGTAGACGTAGCCGCCGGTCACGGAGCAGCCGACCGAATGGCTGTAGACCGCGATCGGCCGGGTCTTGCCCGAGGTGTTGCAGCCGCTCGAGGGGTTGTAGCAGGCGTTGCCCTCCATCACCCGCCAGCCGTAGTTGACGCCTCGCCCGGCCTCGCTCGCGCCGGCCGTGGACCGGTCGATCTCCTCCCAGCGGTCCTGACCGACGTCGCCGATCCACAGATCGCCGGTCCGCCGGTCGAATGAGAACCGCCACGGGTTGCGCAGGCCGTAGGACCAGACCTCGTCGGCGCCGTTCGTGGCGCCGTCGAAGGGATTGCTCGACGGCGTCCCGTACTGCTTGCCGGTGTCTCTGCCGTCGACGTCGATCCGGAGGATCTTGCCGAGGAGGTTGTTGACGTTCTGGGCCCGGTTGCCGGGATCGCCGGCGCTGCCGCCGTCACCCATGCCGACGTAGAGATAGCGATCGGGCCCGAACGCGAGCATCCCGCCGTTGTGGTTCGAAAAGGGTTGATCGATCGTCAGCAGGATGCGCGCGGACGCGGCATCGGCCACGTTGGCGCTGCCGGTCGAGCGAAGGTACTCGGCGACGACGGTGTCGCCGGAGGCGTTCGTGTAGTTGACGTAGAACTTCCGGTTCGTCGCGTAGTCCGGGTGGAAGGCGAGGCCGAGAAGGCCCCGCTCGCCGCCGTTCGTGATCTTCGCGGCGATGTTGAGGAACGGCGTCGGGAGCACGGAGCCGTTGAGGAGGATCTTGATGCGGCCGGTCTGCTCGACGATGAAGAGGCGGCCGCTGCCGTCACCCGAGTGGGTCACGAAGATCGGACTCGAGAGGTTCCGGGCGACGCGACCGAACCAGATCCTGACCCTCGACGGGTCGAAGCTCTCGCCGCTCGGCGGGCGCGCGCCGACGTATGGCTCGCTCCGATCGCCGGCCATGATCGCCTGGGAGGACGCAAGCGGGACGAGGGCGATGGCGAGGACGACCGCTCGGGCCGCTGTCGAGAGTCGCCGGGCTCGCACGGTGGAATCCTCCTCGGTGTGGTCGTCCACTGCCCGTCGGGACAGGCACGAGGCACGCCGACGGAGCGGCGCAGCCGCTACGATACAGCCCGGAGTGCGCCGTGCCTCGGCAGCTCAGCCATCCCGGCGCACCGCGAACGTGGGAGGGTCGATGACCGGCCGACGGCGGGGGACGCGGCGAACGGCGTTTGTCGCCCTCGTCGCGACGCTCGGCTGCGGCCTGATGGCGTTGGGGGCCCTGCCGCCGGCCGAGAGGGCGGTCGCGGCTCCGGGCGATCGGCTCCCGGACCTCTCGACGAAGCGACCCACCGACGTCCGGATCGAGACGACCGCCAGCGGCGCCCGCCGTCTCCGCTTCACGAGCACGATCGTGAACGTCGGCGACGGTCCGTTCGAGACACGCGGTACGCGCTCGTCCACGAGCTCGGCGATGACGATCTCGCAGCGCGTCTACAACACCTCGGGCGGATTTCGGACGATCCCGACCGGCGCCGTGGCCCGGTACGCCGGCGACGGCCACGACCACTGGCATGTCCAGGACGTCGCCCGGTACGACCTGTTCCCGCTCACGTCCGGGAGCGCCAGCCTGGGCCGCGACGCGAAGGTCGGCTTCTGCTTCTTCGACACGAATACGTACGATCTCAGCCTGCCGGGGGCGCCATCGTCGCGGCAGTACTTCGAGAGCGGCTGCGGGACGAGCTCGACGCTCTCGACGAGGAACGGCATCAGCGTCGGCTGGCTCGATCGCTATGCGTGGAACTTCGCCTTCCAGTGGATCACGATCACCGGCCTGCCGGCGGGCGACTACTTCCTCAAGTACACGGTCGATCCCCACCATGCCTTCCTCGAGAAGGTGGAGGGCAACAACTGCACCTGGGCGCGGATCCGGATCCCGGCCAGCGGCAGCATCGTCACCGTCGTCGATTCCGGCTGGGGCTGCACGCTGCCAGGCTGGTCGGCCGGGGCGACGCCGCCGCCACGAGGGGTTGTGATCATTCCGTCACGTCCCTGACGGCGCATGTTACTTGCGTGTTTGCGCAAGTAGTGACATGATTCCAGCGTGTTGGATGCACCCGCCGAGGCTTCCAGCGATGTCGACCGGCTGCGGTACGCCGCGGTCGGGCGTGCGCTGGCCGATCCCAAGCGCCTGTGCGTGCTCGAGACGCTCGCCGGAGGCGAGCTGTCGGTGAGCGACCTGTCGACCACCGTCGGCTGCCAGGTCCCCAACATGAGTCAGCATCTCGCGGTGCTGCGCAGCGCCGGACTCGTCCGGAGCCGGCGCGACGGCAACACCGTGTTCTACCGCCTTGCGGACACCCGTGTCCTCGAGGCGTATCGGCTCATCCAGAGCCTCGCCCGCCTGGGCGGCTGAGTCCGCCGCGGCGGAAGAAAGGAATCGATCTTCATGGCGGAGATCAAGCACGCAACCGACGCGACGTTCGAGGAGCTCGTCCTCAAGAACGACAAACCCGTCGTCGTCGACTTCTGGGCCGCATGGTGCGGTCCCTGCCGGATGGTCGCTCCCGAGCTGGAGCGGCTGGCCGAGAAGTACGACGGGTCGGTCGAGGTCGTCAAGGTCGACGTCGACGCCAATCCTGGGATCTCCCAGGCGTTCAACATCCTGAGCCTGCCGACGATCGCGTTCTTCCGGCCCGGCCAGCAGCCGCTCGGCGTGGCGGGCTTCCGTCCCCTCGAGCAGCTCGAGCAGCACTTCGGGCTGGCCCAGTACGCGACGACCGCGACCGAGAGCTGACGCGGCTCGGCCGAGACGCCGGCGAGACGCCGGCCTGATCAACTGCATCCGCGTGCGGTGCCGACGACCTTCGGCCCGCGCGGGGCCCGTGTCCAGCCTGGGGGCAGGGATGCGGTCCCTCTCCTCCCCGACGGCGGGCCGACCACCGGCCCGCCGTCGCTCCGTGTCGGCCTCAGGACTCGCCGTCGGCACGCCGCCAGGCACTGGTGAGCCATGCCTCGGCCCGGTCGATGGCATGGCGGTCCAGCAGGGGCGGCCGGAACGCGACCCAGTCCGGACCCCGCGGCGACGGTGCCGTGTCGGGCGTGCGGAGGGCGGCCGCCGCGACCGGCCGGGACAGCCGAAACTCTGCGCCCTCCGGGCCGGTGGCGGCGAAGACGATGCCGCCGATCGACCACTCCCGCCCGCCCGCAGTCGGGCGGCTCTCCGCGGCCTCGAGCTCGCCGGCGATGGCGACGAGCACCTCCTCGAGCGAGCCCGCTCTGCTGGTCCGGTCCTCGCCCATCGGCTGGCGCTGCCTCAGCGCCCCGCCGCGGCCAGGATCGCCGCCAGATCGGCTCGGTGCTCGTCGTAGTGGTCGAGGGTCTCATCGACGAAGAACCGCTGGTGATCGGAATGTTTGATCCAGCGACTCTCGGGCACGACCGTCAGGAAGCCGCGCAGCTCGCCGGCGACTCGCCGGAATTCGTCTCGGACCTCGGCAAGCGGCCGGCCCGCCCAGCGCGCCTCGACCTCCGCGTTCACGACCTCCCCACCCCGCGCTTCCCAGTCCGCATCGGCCTGCTCCTTCGTCGGCGAGCGGTCGGCGACGGCGAGCTCCTTGGCCACGTCGAGGGCGACCATCTGCCAGGCGACGAGGTGGACCATGAGGTCCCGGCCGGACCAGCCG
>DASTVH010000047.1:0-5024 GCA_035759195.1 Candidatus Limnocylindrales bacterium | reverse complement strand
TGGCTGCTCCACGTCGGGCTGCTCGGGACCGTGGTCGGTGCCGCGGTGGGCATCGCGGCGGCGCTGGGCGGGGCACCCCCGCAGATCGCCATCGTGGCCCTCGCCGGGCTCGTCCCCCTCGCCGGCGCACGGCTCGTCCGGTCTGCCAATCCCCGCCGGCGGGAGCGCGGCTGGGAGCTCGAAGCCGTCGGGCTGGCCCTGCTCGCGACCGCCTGGCTGGCTGGGCCGGTCCTCGGAACTCCCGGCCCTCGGGGGCCCTAACGGGATCCCGCCTCGCTCGTTCTGCCTGTCGATCAGCACAGGAGGTCAGACATGACCCAACTGCCCCGCCGCGTCCGCGGCCTCCTGGTCGCCCTCGCGATCCTCGCGCTCTCGGCCGGCGCCGCCGCCGCGGCCCGACCGCCCTTCTCGACGCCCGAGGCGGCAGCCGACGGCCTCGAACGGGCGACCGAAGCGTCCGGCATCGACGTTCCGCGCGCCGGGCCGCCCGAGCCGCGGGAACCGGAGGCCGACGAACCCGAGGACGAGCCCGAGGAGCCGGTCGCCGAGGAGCCGGAGGAGGAGAACGGCGAGGGGACCGAGGCGGCCGAGCATCCCGACAACCATGGGGCCGCCGTGTCCGAGGCGGCGCAGGGCGACGCGCCCGAGGAATTCGACAACCACGGCCAGTACGTTCGGTCGGTCGCGACCGACAACCACGGCCACGATCCGGAGCGGGCCACCGGGAAGGCCCGTGCAGAGCAGGTCAAGCCGACGCGCTGACCGCCGGCACCAGACGCCCCGGAGCGATGAAGCCGGCGCCCATCGGGCGCCGGCTTCACGTCCTGCCGGGGGAGGGGAGCGGTGACGTCAGTCGGCTTCGCCGCTCCGGATCAGGGCGATCGCGTTTTCCAGCTTGAGCTTCGCGATCGTCAGGTACTTCGCGAGGTTGTCCCGGTCCACCGATGAAATCGACTCGACGACGTCCGGTGCACGGAGGACGCCGACGAGCTCCTCGACAGCGTCGGCCAGCTGGTGGCGGGCCTGGAGCAGTGAGTCGTCGGTCATCGGCCCACCGCGCGACCGGCCCGACCCGCCTTCGGTGGCCGCGTCGACCAGCGCGCCGTCGGCGGCCGATCCGTCCTCGGGCGTCTCGTCGACCGGCTCGGCGGTCGGCCGCGCACGGCTCGGGCGGCCCTCGATCTTCTCGCGGAGCTTGACGAGCGACAGCTCGCCGCTCGCGACCCGCGCCGCAAGGCGGCGACGCTTCTTCTCGTCGGGGACCTTGAGCAGCTCGTACGCGTGCGAGAGGGTGTCTTTGCGCAAGGACACCAGCTCGCGGATCTCCTGGGGCGCATCGGCGAGCCGCAGCCGGTTCTCAACGTAGCCCTTGTCCTTGCCCAGCTTGTCGGCGAGCTTGCGGATGCTGTAGCCGTGCTCGGTGACCATCCGGTCGTACATCGTCGCCTCCTCGAGCGGCGACAGATCCTCCCGCTGGAGGTTCTCGATGATGGCGATCTCGAGCGCGGTGTCGTCGTCGAGTTCCTCGACGAGGGCCGGCACAGTCCGGAGGCCGGCCTCCTTCGACGCCCGCCAGCGACGCTCCCCGGCAACGAGCTGATAGCGATTCTCGCCGAGCGGCCGGACGAGGATGGGCTGGAGGACGCCGTGCTCGCGGATCGATGCGGCGAGCTCCAGGAGCGCCGCCGGATCGAAGACCATCCGCGGCTGCTGCGGGTTCGATTCGATCCGGTCGACCGGAATGACCCGGACGCCGACGCTCCGCCCGACATTGTCCGACGAGAGCAGGCTGACGATCGAGGGCGATAGCTCGCGATCCTCCGACAGGCGTCGCGCTGCGGCGGCGCGGAAATCAGGCCTGGCCAAGATCGATCACCTCCCGAGCGAGCTCGCGGTAGGTCCGGGCGGCCTCGGACTGCCCGGCGTATGTCGTGATCGGCCGGCCGGCGAGGGGCGCCTCGCCGAGCTTCACCGTGTTGCGGACGATGCTGTTGAAGACGTGATGGTCGCCGACGACCCGCAGCTCGTCGAGCATGTCACGCGCGAGGTTCGTGCGCCCGTCGTAGAAGGTCGGCAGCAGGCCGAGGATCCGGAGGTCGCGGTTGAGCTTCATCCGGATCATGTTGATGACCTTGACGAGGTTGTTGAGGCCCTTCATCGCGTAGTACTGCGTCTGCACGGGGATGATGACGCTGTTCGCGGCAACCAGACCGTTGACCGTCAGGAGCCCGAGGTTCGGTGGACAATCGATGAGAACGTAGTCGTACGCGTCGACGTGTTCCTCGATCGCGTCGCGCAGGACCTGCTCCCGGCCGAGCGCGGTGAACAGCTCTCCCTCGGTGCTCGCGAGGTCGATGTTCGCCGGGGCGACGTCGATCCCGGCGGATTCGGTCGGCCGGATCACGTCCTCGAGTGACGCCCGGCCGTCGGCGAGGACGTCGGCCATCGAGCGTTCGACGGTGTTGAGGTTGATTCCGAGACCGGCCGTCAGGTTTGCCTGCGGATCCATGTCGATGCAGAGGACGCGGAACCCCTCTTCCTCCAGGGCACCCGCGAGGTTGATTGCCGTCGTCGTCTTGCCCACGCCACCCTTCTGATTCGCAATCGCGATCACGTTCGACACTGAAGAAATCACCTCGACGAATGCAGGGAAGGGTCCCGGAGGGGGCGCGGATCGGTCTCGTCGGGCCTCATGCTACTCCAGCCCGACTGTGGTTGATTGCCGAGGTTATCCACACGGATTTCGAGTTGTTCACCGATTCTGTGGATAGTTTCGGTCGACGGAGGCCCTGTCGGTGGCCGCCATCGGGGCCGCTATGATGGCTGTCCTTGCACAAAGACGGTCGGAGGAGGCGGGTTTGCCCACGAACGACGAACGGATCGCGGCCTTGCGCGACCTTCGCGCGGAATCGCTCCTCGGCGGCGGGCACGAGCGCATCGAGCAGCAGCATGGGCGGGGAAAGCTGACCGCGCGCGAGCGGCTCGAGCTGCTCCTCGACCCGGACACGTTCGTCGAGCTCGACGCGTTCGTGACCCATCGCTCGTCGGACTTCGGGCTCGACGAGCAGCGGATTCTCGGCGACGGCGTCGTCACCGGCCATGGTCGCATCGACGGCCGACTCGTCTTCGTCTTCAGCCAGGACTTCACGGTCTTCGGCGGCTCGCTGTCGGAGTCGTATGCGGAGAAGATCTGCAAGGTCATGGACCTCGCGATGAAGACCGGGGCGCCGATCGTCGGCCTCAACGACTCCGGCGGGGCGCGCATCCAGGAAGGGGTCGTATCGCTGGGCGGGTACGCCGACATTTTCCTGCGCAACGTTCTCGCCTCGGGCGTCGTGCCCCAGCTCTCGGTCGTCATGGGACCGTGCGCCGGCGGCGCGGTGTATTCGCCTGCGATCACTGACTTCACCGTCATGGTCGAGGGAACGAGCTACATGTTCGTCACCGGTCCCAACGTCGTGAAGGCCGTCACGCACGAGGAGATCGACGCCGAGGGTCTCGGCGGCGCGAGCGTTCATACCGCCCGCAGCGGCGTCGCCCATCTGGCGGCGGCGGACGAGTCCGCCGCGCTCGAGCTCGTCCGTCGTCTGCTGGGGTACCTGCCCCAGAACAACCTGTCCGATCCTCCCACGGTCGCGACGAGCGATCCGGCGGACCGGCGCGAGCCCGAGCTCGACGGCATCATCCCCGATGACCCGTCGCGGCCCTACGACATGCACGACGTCATCGGCCGCGTGGTGGACGAGGGACGCCTCCTCGAGATCCAGCCGGGCTGGGCCCAGAACATCATCGTCGGATTCGCCCGCCTGGGAGGCCGGAGCGTCGGCATCGTTGCGCAGCAGCCGGCCGTCCTGGCGGGCGCACTCGACATCGACGCCTCGACGAAGGCCGCCCGGTTCGTCCGGACCTGCGACTGCTTCAACGTCCCGATCGTCTCGTTCGTCGACGTCCCGGGATTCCTGCCGGGCGTCGGCCAGGAGCATGGCGGAATCATCCGCCACGGCGCGAAGCTCCTCTACTCCTACGCCGAAGCGACCGTCCCCAAGCTGACCGTCATCACCCGCAAGGCCTACGGTGGCGCGTACGACGTCATGAGCAGCAAACACATCCGGGGCGACATGAACTTCGCGTGGCCGTCTGCCGAGATCGCGGTCATGGGCGTCGAGGGCGCCGTCAACATCATCTTCAAGGACCGCATCGCAGCCGCCGAAGATCCGGCGGCCGAGCGGGTTCGGCTGGTCGCCGAATACGAAGCGCAGTTCGCCAACCCGTACATCGCAGCCGCGCGGGGCTACGTCGACGACGTCATCATCCCGTCGGACACGCGGCCGCGGCTCATCGGTGCGCTCGAAATGCTGGCCGACAAGCGCGACACGAATCCCCGCAAGAAGCACGGCAACATCCCGCTGTGACCTCCGCGCGGCCGATCGAGCCGAGCCCGGCCGAGGCACCGTCTTTGCGCAAAGACGGCGCGCCATTGTTTCGCCGCGCGCTGGTCGCGAACCGCGGCGAGATCGCCGTCCGGATCATCCGGGCCTGCCGCGAGCTGGGCATCGAGAGCGTCGCCGTGTTCAGCGATGCCGACCGACGCGCGGCCCACGTCCGCATGGCCGACCAGGCCGTCAGGCTGGGTCCGGCCCCCGCGGCGGACAGCTACCTGCGCGCCGATCTCGTCATCGAGGCGGCGCAGCGAACCGGAGCCGAGGCCATCCATCCGGGCTACGGCTTCCTGAGCGAACGAGCCTCGTTCGCCGAGGCCGTGGAGGCGGCCGGGCTCGTCTTCATCGGCCCGTCGCCGGCGGCGATCGCCCGGGTCGGCGACAAGCTCGCGGCGCGCCGCCTCGCGATCGCGGCCGGCGTCCCGGTCGTACCGGGGACCCTCGCGCCGGCGATCGGAGGTCCGGGAGAGCCGCCCGCCGCGGCCGCCGACGCGGAGCGGATCGGCTTCCCGCTGCTGGTCAAGACGGCGGCCGGCGGCGGCGGGCGCGGGATGCGCCGGGTCGACCGTCCCGCAGAGCTACCCG
>DASTVH010000046.1:0-16118 GCA_035759195.1 Candidatus Limnocylindrales bacterium | reverse complement strand
GTCGTGATCACCCGCCCGAGGCCCTCGTCGATCGAGCCCGCGTCCTCGCCGATGATCGCCCCGACGATGCTGGCGGTGGCCGAGATCTTGAGGGCGGTGAAGAGGTACGGGAGCGACGCGGGCAGGCGAACCTTCAGGTAGACCTGGAGCGGCGACGCGGCGTACGAGCGCATCAGCTCGATCGCCCGCGGGTCGACGGAGCGCAGGCCGCGGATCATCGCGATCGTGACCGGGAAGAACGTCAGGTAGGTCGCGATGATCACGACCGCGAGCACGTTCTGGCCGAACGCGAACGCGATCATCGGGGCGAGGGCGATGATCGGCACCGTCTGGCTGGCGATGACGTACGGGACGAACGCCCGCTCGAGCAGGCGGGAGTGGACGAACGTCGTCGCGAGGACGAGCCCGAGAAGCGCACCGAGCGCGAAGCCGATCGCCGCCTCGCGCCAGGTATAGAGCGCCGCCCCGAACAGGTACTGGGCAAGCGTCTCGTCGGCGCCGCGCTGGAACGGCTGGCCCAGGGCGATGAAGATGTTCCAGATGTGGGGCAGCCGCAGGTCGTTGGCGAAGTCCCAGCGAAACGGCGGATTCCAGATCGCCGGGTTGTTCGGACCGGGGAGCGCGCCGGGCATCCGCCAGGGGACGCCGCCGAGGAACTTGACGCCTTCCCAGACGAGGAAGATCGCGACGAGGACGCCGAGGTAGATGAGCACGGTCCGGCCGAAGCCGCGACCGCCGGTCGCGGCCTCCCTGGCGATCGGGGTTCGGGCTGCGGCTGCCGTCGCCATCGGGCCTCGTCTGAACGCCGCCTCAGCCCCGGCCCGCCACCGCCTGGTCGGCGATGTCGAGGGCGCGGTCGATGACCTCGAAGCCCTCCGCCAGCTGCTCCTCGGTGATGCACAGCGGCGGGTTCGTGTGGATCGAGTTGTTGGCGATCATCGTGTACAGCCCGTTGTCGCGGAAGAACCTGCCGATCGCCTTCATCTCGTCCGAGGTGCCGTTGAACGGCGTCAGCGGCGTGAACGGGTCGCGCGCACGGACGAGGTCGATGATCCCGAACAGGCCGATGTTGCGGTGAGCGCCGACCGACGGATGCCTGGCGGAGAGCTCCTCGTGGTGGCGCCGCATCAGCGCCCCGAGTCGGCACGCGTTCTCGAGCAGCCCGTCCTCCTCGTAGACCGAGATGTTCGCCAGCGCCGCAGCACAGCTGATCGCATGGCTCGAGTACGTCAGCCCGCCGTAATAGAACGCCGAATCGAAGTGCTTCGCGATGTCGTGGTTCATCGCGACGGCACCCAGCGGCAGGTAGGACGACGTCAGGCCCTTGGCCATCGTGAGCAGGTCGGGGACGGTGTCCCAGTTGTCGATCGCGAACCAGCGGCCGGTCCGGCCGAAGCCGGCCATCACCTCGTCGGCGACCATCAGGATGTCGTAGCGGTTGCAGATCTCGCGGACGCCCTGGATGTAGCCGTCGGGCGGGATGAGGATGCCGTTGGTCCCGACGATCGTCTCGAGGAAGACGGCGGCGATCGTGTGCGGGCCCTCGTAGCGGATCACGTCCTCGAGCCCCTGGAGGCACTCCTCGACCGGTCGCGGCTCCTTCTCGCCCCAGCGGTGCGTGTCCGGGTAGCGGACGACCCCGACGATGCCCGGTTCGTTGGCCCAGCGCCGGGGGTCGCCGGTCAACGTCATCGCCCCGAGCGTCGCGCCGTGGTAGGAGCGATATCGGGCAAGGATCTTCGTCCGACCGGTGTAGGCCCGGGCGAGCTTGATCGCGTTCTCGACGGCCTCGGCGCCGCCGAGCGTGAGGAAGACCTTGTCGAGGTCCCCGGGCAGGATCTCGGCGAGTTTCGCGCCGAGGCGAGCCCGGGGTTCGGTCGCGAACGCCGGCTGGACGTACTGGAGCTTCGTCGCCTGGGCCGCGATCGCGTCGATCACCCGCCGGTCGCCGTGGCCGATGTTGACCGACATCAACTGGCTGTTGAAGTCGAGGATGCGGCGACCCTCGGGCGTGTAGAGGTAGACGCCCTCCGCCCGGTCGATGGCAATCGGATCGATCGCGCCCTGGGCGGACCACGAGAAGAACGTGTGCTCCCGCGAGAGGCGAACGATCTCCTCGCTCGTCATCTGGCCGGCATCCGTGCTGATCGCCATCGTCCACCTCTCCGGCCGCGGGGCCGGTGCTCCTCGGCGCGTCGCGCCCACTCGCCTGCGGTCGCCCGGCATGTGCAGCCCGGGTCCCGCGCCCCTCAGGGATGTTCGCCGAGAGTACAGCACTCATCGCGACCCGGAGGTCGCGGAGCGGTCCGTGCGCGTCCCGCCCTAGGGTTCGGTCAGGCCCCCGCCACCGCCAGCCGGCCGACCTGGCGCCACGACCGGACGACGTCGCGCACCTCCCCTGCCCGCTCCATGAAGAGCACGAGGTTGCCCCGAGACGGGTCGTCGAGGAACGCTGCAGAGGGCACGATGAGCCCGGCGACCCACCCCGAACCCGACCGCAGCCGCGAGGCGATGCCCCGAGCACGTTTCCGATCCAGGAAGGCGCACGGGGCGCCGTCGACCCCGAGCGCAGCAAGAGACGCCGGGTCGCGCAGGTCGACGAGGTCGTCCGCGTCGACTTCGAGGCGCAACAGCCGCTGCCCGGCCGGCTCGTTCACGCCTGACGGCGGCTGGTGGCGGCCGGCCTCCGCGAGGGCGACGCCGGGGTCAAGGGCGAGGTAGAGCGTCGGCTGGCCCGGTCGGTTCCAGCGGTCGTTCTCGCCGGCGGAGCTGACGAGCGCGTCGAGCTGCACGGGCCCGTTCTCTGGCACGCAACGGAACGCCGGGCCGCGATGGCCGACCCGCTCCGGTTGGGGCGTCATCGAGGCAGCCTGCCCGATCGTGTGCGGTGAACGCCGGCGGCCCGCCGCGCCACCCGTTGCACGTGTCTCGCAGCCCCTGCAACCGGCGTGCAACGCCGCTCGAGCCCCTGACCGGTCGGCGTGACGCCCTGCCGCCTAGGGTGGGCGAACCAGAAGGAGGTACTCATGCCGAACGAGCGAGAGCGCATCGACACCGGAAGCGACGTGCGGTTCGTCCGCCGGGACGAGCGCGGCCGTTTCAAGGAGTCCGACGACGCCGGCCGGGCGCAGGCCGGCGACCGCCGCCAGAAGGCGAAGAAGACCGTGCCGAGCGGCCAGGGCGACCGCGGCGACCAGCGCCGCACGGACCGTTGACCCGATGACCCACCGCGACCGGGACTTCCGCGAGCGCTGGCAGGAGGGCCCGACCGGCCCGGCTCCGACGACCGAGTCGACCGGCGATCCCGAGGCCGACAGCCCCCGCTCCGGGGCGGAGGAGGGAGCCGCCGCGGGCGCCCTGATCGGCACCGCGGTCGCCGGGCCCGTCGGGCTCGCGGCCGGCGCTGCGGCCGGCGCTGCGGCCGGTGCCGCCGGCGAGGCGGCCGAACCCGACGTCGACCGCGGCTACGAGCGGCGGAGCGAGGGCACCGGGCCGATCGATCCGACCCGTGCCGCCGACGCCCCGCGACCCGACGACGAGACGACCGATCACGACGACGCCGCGGCCCACGGTCCGCACCCGCCGGGAGATCCACGATGACGAACGAGACGAACCAGCCGACCGAGCGCCCGATCGACCCGACCGAGGACCCGCTCGCGAAGCCGGACGAGCCGGGTGCCTACGTCGGGCGCAAGCCCGAGCGCCAGGCCGAAACGATCCCCGGCGGCGTCCGGCCGGACGACGAGCGGATCGCCGCACACTCGACGCAGGCCGGACCGACCGGCGGCGACGATCGCCCGGCCGGTCACCGCGAGGGTCCGCCGGCCGACGACGACCAGGTTCGCGAGGCCGGCCAGGACCGATAAGCGGCGCCCGGACGCGTCGATCTCGGGGGAGATGCCTCCCCGGCGCAGGCCGGCGAATCAGGCCTGCGGCTCGGGCAGGCCGTCGGGAGGGACGACGACGTTGAGGCAGCGTCGCTGGACGTGGAACTCCACGGGCGTCGTTCCGAGGTCCCGCGAATCGGCCCGAGCGGGCAGTGGGTGCGCGCTCGAGATCCGGACGCGGGCCGATCGGTACGTCGACACTTTCGGCGCGTACTTCCGGCGACCGAAGGCGATCGAGGCGAAGTGCCGCAACAACTCGAACTTCGAGAAGCGTCGGAAGACCCGCACGTCCAGGCGGCCGTCCTCGAGTCGGGCCTCCGGAGCGACCATCATGCCGGTGCCCGTGTACGGCCCGTTCGAGACCGTCACCGTGAGGGCCCGCGTCCGGAGCACCCGGTCGTCGAGCTCGATCCGCATCCGCGACGGCCGGTACCGAAGGGCGACCCAGATCGTCCGGGGGATCGACCGCCGCTCACCCTCCTCGAGGCGCGACGCCTCGCTGAACACCGCGGCGTTCAGGCCGACCGACGCCGTCTCGTAGAACGGCTCGCCACGGGCGAACCCGACGTCGATCGCCCGGACCGTGCCCTTCGCCAGGATCGTCGCCGCGCCGGCCAGGTCCCGGGGCAGGCCCAGCATCCGGGGGATGTTCATGACCGAGCCGAGCGGCAGGATGCCGAGCGCGGTCTCCGTGCCGATGAGCTCGGAGGCCACGACCCCGATCGTGCCGTCGCCACCCGCGACGACGAGCCGCGGCGCCAGCTCCCGGGCGGCGGCACCGGCCAGCTCGCGGGCCTCGTCGATCGAGGACGTCTCGACGACCTCCGCGTCGATCCCGACGTGGTGGAGGAGCGCGGAAATGTCCTCGGCCGTCGGGTCCTCCGAGCCGAGCGGGACCCGCGAGCCCGCCGATCGGTTCAGGAGCACGCGCAGCCGCGTCGACGTCGTCGACGGGCTCATCGGCGAACCCCGGCGCTGCGGGCCTTGAGGGTCCGGTACAGGGCCACGACGCCGACGAGGTAACTCGTGCCCAGGAAGTACGAGGCGGTCACGTCGGTCGGCCAGTGGTGGCCCTGCTGGATCCGGCTCGGACCGACGAGGCCGATGAGCCCGACGAGGCCCCCGACGACCACCCGGCGAAGGACGACCGGCCGGATCAGCGACTCCGCGAGGACGGCGAGGAAGCCGTACGTCCCGACGTAGGTCAGCACGTGGCCGCTCGGAAAGCTCGACCCGCCGAGGGGCGCTGCGACGACCCGCAGGTCCTTGCCGGCCACCGGCCGCTCGCGGCCCATGAAGGCCTTCGCGACCGTGCTGACGAGCGCCGAACCCCACGCCGCGGCCTGGCAGATCGCCTCGATGCGCAGGCCGGCCGCAGCGAGCCCGGCGATGATCGTCGGCGGCACGATCCGGCTCTGCGGCGGAAAGCCGGGCCACGAGGCGACCGTCATCGCGGTGTCGACGAGCGGGTGGCGGCGGGCCTGGACCCGGAGCGTGATCGCGGCGTCGATCGCGGCCGTCCGCTCGAGGCGGACGAGGACGAACAGGGCGCCGAAGCCGGCAAGGCCCGCGAGCGCGGCCGTCTCGGCGACCCGGCTGCGCCGGACGGCGACGCGCGGCGGGAGGACGGCCCCGGCGACCACCCGGGCCGGCGGAGCTTCGGTCGTCGCCGCGCGGGCGAGGGTCTTCGCCGCGTCCGCGACACTCGTCGCGGCGCCTGCGGGCAGGGTCGGGCGGTCGACGGTCGAGGTCATCGGCGCGATGCTGACGCGGGCGCCCGGTCAGGGGGGGCACGCGGACGCCCGCGACCGTGGCAGTCGCGTTGCAGCCGTCCGCGACGGCGGTCCGGTGTACGCTTCGGCTTCTTCGACGACCGTTCACGTGGAGGGCGAACGACCGATGCCGCGCAACGTGCGAGGGGCGCTCCTGCAGGCGAGCTGGACCGGCGACAAGGAGTCGATGATCCAGAAGCACGAGAAGTACGCCCACGACGCCGCCAAGCAGGGTGCCCAGGTGATGCTCTTCCAGGAGCTCTTCTACGGCCCCTACTTCTGCCAGGTCCAGGATCCCCAGTACTACTCGTACACGGAGCTCATCCCCGACGGCCCCACGACAAGGCGGATGCAGGACCTCGCGAAGCAGACCGGGATGGTCCTCGTCGTGCCGATGTACGAGGAGGACGAGAAGGCGTCCGGGATCTACTACAACACGGCTGCGGTCATCGACGCCGACGGGAAGTACCTGGGCAAGTACCGGAAGACCCACATCCCCCACGTCAAGGGCTTCTGGGAGAAGTTCTACTTCCGGCCCGGCAACCTCGGCTACCCGGTCTTCGAGACCGCCGTCGGCAAGGTCGGGGTCTACATCTGCTACGACCGCCACTTCCCGGAGGGTGCCCGCGCGCTCGGCCTGAACGGCGCGGAGATCGTCTTCATCCCCTCGGCGACGTCGCGGGGCCTGTCGGAGTACCTGTGGCGGATCGAGCAGGTCTCGCACGCCGTCGCGAATGGCTACTTCGTCGGGACGATCAACCGGGTCGGCATCGAGAAGGAGATCGGCGACGACGACTTCTACGGCCAGAGCTATTTCGTGGACCCGCGCGGCCAGTTCATCGGCGACCTGGGCAGCGCCCAGGACGAGGAGCTGATCGTCCGCGATATGGACCTCGACAAGATCACCGAGGTCCGCCAGACGTGGCAGTTCTACCGCGACCGCCGACCGGACGCCTACGACGACCTCGTGAGACCGTAGCAGCAGGGTGAGCGAGGAGGCGCCGCTCCGCGACGCCGCGAGCCACGCCGTCGCCAACCACAAGGAACGGATCGTTCGCGCGCTGCTCGACGCCTTGGAGCGGCGCGACGCCGCGGCGATCGGCGGCTTGCTGGCCGACGACGTCGTCTACCACTTCCCGGGTCGCGGCCCGGTGGCGGGCACGTACCGCGGGCGAGACGAGGTCCTCGGGCTGTTCCGGGCGGTGGCCGGCCTGTTCGACGGCCCGCTCGTCGTGTCGAGCCACGACGTCGTCGCGTCCGAAGCCCACGTGCTGGACCTCGCCACGTACACGGGCGAGCGTGAGGGACAGTCGTTCACCTGGAACGCCGTCCGTCTCTACCACGTCGACGCGGACCGAATCAGCGAGATCTGGCTGATGATCGGCGATATCTACGCGCTGGACGTCTTCCTGGACTGAACCTTTCCGGTGCTCATCACGTATCAATAAGTCGGCGCAGTTCATCCGTTCGGAGGAGGACGGTCGACCTGCGCCGCTTCCGTCCTGGGCTCACTTGCCGCTCGGATGGTCCTCCGCGTTGTGGTGCTTGACCACCGTCGCCGCAGCGATCGACTTCGCCTGTTTCATTGAGCGACCCTGCTTCCGCTCGCTCTCCTAGATGTGCTCGTACATGCGCTGTTCCTCGGCGCTGACGCTCGGCAGGTGTTCCTTCTGGGGCATTTCTGTGACGGCCTCAGAGCGAGCCCCGGTGCAGTTCCAGCCCGACTCACCCGCAGTTGCAGACCGCGTCGCCGTTCGGGAGGATCGGCAGGAGCTCCAGGACGCCCCCCATCGGGAATCTGTACCTGAGCGGGGTGGCGCCTTCCAGCGGTGCGCCCGCCGCATCGACCATCTCTACGATCGCGCGGGCATCCTCGGTCGCCACCTCGAGGCTGCATTCGGGGCGCGAGGGATCGGCGCGCGGCGTCGACCTCGAAAGAGGCTCGTCCTTCGTGCGCACCCCCAGCGCTTCCTCCAGTTGGGACTGAGCGACCGGGGGAGGGCCGTCCAATTGCCAGGAGCAAACGGCATACCGGGCCGGCACGAACCCGCCGACCCGCTGATCCGCCCAGGCGCTCGCCGGCAGCCACGACGCCGGATTCGCAAGACGGTCCGGCAGTTGGGGATCGTCCCAGGTTGCAGCAAGGATCTGGTCACCGGCGCCGATCGCCATCCCACCCCACAGGACGCCGGGCCGGCCCCACTCCGTCCGGTCTTCGCCGACCCGCGCCTGGCCCAGGATGCGGGCCGTGGCTATGACCTCGGAGCGCAGCAGCTGCACACCCAGGGGCGTCAGTCGCTGCTCGATGACGGCGGTCGTTGGCTCACTCGCACCGAACGCCGGATTTCGGCGGCCGGATCCCTCGAGGTTCGACTTCCAGATCAGCCGTCCGTCCGCATACACCCACATCCGGAAGAAGTCCAACCCGAGGCTGCGGATTCGCCCGTCGAAGCTGAAGACGAGCTCGCCGGTCTCCGGGGTGCTCGGAATCGATCCATCGGCCGGCAAGCCGAGGAAGGGCTCGACGAATTCGCGCTCGATGAGATCCACCTCGCGATCCGGGAAGAGTGGCCGCCCACCCAACATGAAGACGGTGCCGGCGATCGTCACCAGCAGGGTCAGAACCAGGAGGGCGAACCCGAGCCTCAGGCCCGCGAGGCCGAACCTGGGCAGCACGGCCGCCCTCCCTCGGGGCCCGGCGGCCGCGAGGTGGGTCACGGCCACGGGGTCGACGTCGGTCGGGGCCAGTTCGGCGTAGGCCTCGATGAGGGCACGAACGCGATCTTCGAGCGGCGATGTGGAGTTCATGCGTCGGTCTCCGGCTCCAGGGCAAGGTCCGCTCGAAGGCGCTCGAGCAGCCGCGCGAGACGGCTGCGCACCCCCGAGGCCGACAGCCCCAGCTGATCGGCGATCTCGACGGAGTCGAGCCCGGCGGCGTAGCGCAAGGCGAGGAGGGTTCGGTCGCCGTCCTTGAGTCCGTGGATCACTCGTCGAAGGTCGACGAGCTCGACCTGGTCACCGGGGTCCGGGCGATCTTCGATCCGGACGTCGGCCGAGATGTCCACGACCCGCTCCCGCCGGCGGCGACGAACCACCTGTCGTGCCTCATTGGCCGCGATCGCGATCAACCACGCCCGGACCTGCGAGGAGTTGCGGAGCGAGCCGATTCGTCGCCAGGCAATCGTCCAGGCGGACTGCGCGGCGTCTCGTGTGGCCTCCGGATCTCCGCAGATCACGTATGCGACTCGCGCCATCGCGGCGTGGTGGTCGGCGACGAGCCGGGCGAACGCGACTTCGTCGCCCCTGGCGGCCGATCGGACCGTGGTCTCGGTCACCGTCAGATCGCGAGCCAGGGCGTCTTCCATGCTAGGTAGATGCCCGCCGGGCGTCGTGTGTCCCAGCACTCGGTCGGTCATGTCGCGCCTCGCCGCGATGGTAGGCCGGTGATGTTCTCAAATGGCTGGCGGTGGGTGGCACTGGCGTTTCCCCACTTTCCACGTCGGGGCAGTTCGTCTCCGCCCGACGGTGTAACCTCCGGGCGAAGTCGGAGGGGCCGTGATGCAGTTCGGTTTCACGCTCAAACCTGAACACTCGATCGAGCGAACGCTCGCGCTGACCCGCCAGGCCGAGGACGCCGGCTTCGCCTACGGCTGGCTCTTCGACTCGCACGTGCTGTGGCGTGAGCCGTACGTTCTCCTGACGCTCATGGCCCAGGCCACGGAGCGGCTGCGGCTCGGGACGTGCGTGACGAATCCGGCGACACGCGAGCCGTCGGTCACCGCGTCCACGCTGGCGGTTCTCAACGAGGTCTCCGGCGGACGGATGGACCTGGGGATCGGGCGGGGCGACTCCGCCCGCCGCGTCCTCGGCAAGCCGCCGACGACGATGGCCACGCTCGAGGAGTCGATCACGGTCATCAAGGCGCTCGTCGAGGGCCGGCCGATCGACTACGAGGGCACCGAGCTGCGGCTGACCTGGGCGGGCAGCTGGACGTTGCCGGTCTGGGTCGCCGGGTACGGTCCGATGGCGCTGGCGATGACGGGCCGGGTCGCCGACGGCGTCATCCTCCAGCTCGCCGATCCGGACCTCATCCGCTGGTTCGTCGGCCAGGTTCGCGAGGCCGAGGCGGCGGCGGGCCGGCCGGCGGGAAGCGTCAAGGTCCAGGCGGCGGCGCCGGCCCACGTCGGCGACCTCGAGCTCTGCCGCGAGCGGACCCGCTGGTTCCCCGCCCTCGTGAGCAACCACGTCGTCGATCTCGTCAACAAGTACCCCCGTGAGCAGCTGCCGGAATCGCTGACCGGCTATGTCCGCGACCGGACCGGCTACGACTACCTCCACCATGCCGAGGTGGGTTCGGCGAACGCCGGATTCGTCGGTGACGAGGTCACCGACCGCTTCTGCATACTCGGTTCGGTCGACGACCACCTGGCCAAGCTCCGCGAGCTTGCCGACGCGGGGGTCGACCAGTTCAACATCTACTTGATGAACGGCGACGAGGAAGGGGTCCTCGAGACGTACGGCCGGGAGATCATCCCCGCGATGGCGGACGTCGCGACCGGTCGCTGACCTCGCGACGTCGGCCCCGCAGGGTCCGGGCCAGTCGCCGGCCGGTGCGCCCCCGCACCGGTCACGCATGTGCGTGGAGTGGTTCGGGACGTTCGGGTGGGGTCCCTGGTCGGATCGGGGGATTGGTCTCGGGGGGTGCGTGGCAGCAGGATGGAACCGCTGCCGAGTCCACGCCCCAGCGACCGGAGGACCACCCGTGCCCCGCTTCCTCTCCCGACGTCCGGACCCCTTCTGGGACGACGGCCGCGGCGCCCGACGCGCCCGCGTCCAGCGCCGGATCGTCCGGTCCGGCGTCGTCCTGATCGCCATCATCCTGCTGGCCCTCCTCGTGACCCGCCTGCCGGCGATCGACCCGACCTTCCTGCTGACCGGCGAGGGCCGCCCGATCCTGGCCGGAGCCCTGCTGGCGCTCCTCGCATCGAGCGTCCTCATTGGCCTCGCCCGGATGCGCCACCGCGACACGTACTGATCACCGGCCGGGGAACGCCCTCCCACGGTCCCAAGGTGAGCGGGCCCCTCGGAGCGCACGCCGCGGTGTCGTCCGGCAACGTGATTCTCGGCGAGCCGCGCGAATCGGTGGCGTGGGGGGCGGTGCAGATGGGCGGCCGGGACTCCTTCGCTACTCGACAACGTGACCGTCCTCGAACCGAGACTGGCGGCTCACGGCGCTCACCGGCGTCGTGCGCCTTCTGTCGGAGGTCGCCGGGGTGGTTCGAATATCCAGACTGCTGCGTCGTCGGAGCCGAAATGCGCTGTGGCCGACGCGCGGCCGCACCGACCGGCGACCCCGCACGGGGCGAACTGCCGCGGGTGCCGCGAGCCTCGCCGCCACCCTCGGGCTGCTGATCGCGGCCTTCGCTGCGCCGCCGGCCCGGGCCGCGTCGCTGACCGTGAATCTCGACCAGTGGGCCAGCACCGCCAACGCCTGGCAGAACGGCAACCTCAACGGCAACAACTCGCTCTACCCGGAGGGCGGCATCGTCCCGTTCCGCGTCGCGCTCGAGGGCCTCGCGAAGGGTACGCACACGATCCGCATCAACTACGACTTCACGGCCGGCGGTCACAAGGCCTACGACTTCCTCGCGACCTGGGACGTCACGCACGCGAAAGGAAAGGCCTGCGCGAAGTCCGGCGGCGGGATCTCGTCGATGTGCCCGGGCCTGCCGGGCGCGTCGAGCTTCGCCTTTCCCTCGGACGCGTACACCGCCAACGGTCTCTCGGTCCGCGGCGCGGAAGCCTACTCGGCCGCGCCGCGCCGGCTCACGATCTGGGGTGGCACGATCACCGCGATCAAGGGCCCGACGCACGCCGGCTCGCCCGACGGCAACAGCACCGCGGAGTTCACCGTGACGTTCACCGCGAACGGGTCCGCGGTCCTCCTCGCCTGGGGCGGCCACCTCGCCCAGTCCGCGTACTGGGACCGGGCCGGCGGTGGGCCGTCCGACGGGGCGTCGATGGTCTCGGGCGCGCCGTGGCACATGCGGACGCTCCAGCTCGACGGCTCGGGCAACAAGAACCAGGACCGGAGCATCCAGCCGAGCGCGATCGTCGGCGACCTTCCGCCGTTCGCCCTCGCCCCGCCGGCCCCGACACCCCGACCGACCGCTCCCCCGAGCGGCGGAGGTGGCGGCGGCACGCCGCCCGGTGGCGGCACGCCAGCCGGTGGCGGCACGACGACGCCCGGCTCGCCGGCCGGCGCACCGGGCAACCCGGCCGGGCCGGAGGTCACGGTGCCACCGACGTCGACGCTGGCCGAGGAACTGCGCTCGGGCCGCGGTGGACCGGCGCCATTCGAGATTGCCGTCGTGGCCGGACTCAGTGTGCTCGGCGCGGCCGTCCTGGCGGATCTCCGGCGAGCGGGTCGGGGCGGCCGCCGCCGACCCTGACGTCCTGCCTGGCGCCGCGAGGCTCCACCTGCGAAAACACGGCTCCCTACTCCGGGACGCGCCATTCGTTATCCTCGGATGCCTGACATGGGCCGTCCGAGGAGGGAACCGTGCGCACGCTCATCACGAACGGAACGATCGTCACCGCGGAGGGCTCGACGGCGGCCGACGTCCTGATCGACGACGAGACGATCGCCGCGATCGGCAGCGGGCTGGCCGCCGCGGGCATGACGGCCGACGAGACGATCGACGCGGCCGGACGGTACGTCATCCCCGGCGCGATCGACGTCCATACCCACATGGAGCTGCCGTTCGGCGGCACGTTCGCCAAGGACACGTTCGAGACGGGCACCCGCGCGGCGGCCTTCGGCGGGACGACGACGATCGTCGACTTCGCGGTTCAGTCGCGGGGCAAGAGCCTCCGCGAGGGCCTCGACTCGTGACACGCCAAGGCCGAGGGGAACGCCGTCGCCGACTACGGGTTCCACATGATCATGAGCGACGTCAACGACGAGTCGCTCAGGGAGATGGACCAGCTCGTCGCCGAGGGCGTGCCCGACTTCAAGCTCTTCACCGCCTACCCGGGCGTCTTCTACTCCGACGACGGGGCGGTCTTCCGGGCGATGCAGCAGACCGGCCGGAACGGCGGGCTGATCATGATGCACGCCGAGAACGGGCTGGCGATCGACATCGTCGCGAACGATCTCGTCAGCGACGGCAAGACCGACCCGCTCTACCACGGGATCGCCCGGTACGCGATCTTCGAGGGCGAGGCGACGAACCGGGTCATCCGCCTGGCCGAGGCCGCCCAGGTCCCCGTCTACATCGTCCATCTCTCGGCGCGCGAGGCGCTCAACGCGGTTCGCGACGCCCGCGATCGGGGTTCGCAGGCCTTCGCCGAGACGTGCCCCCAGTACCTCTTCCTCTCGATCGACGACCTCGGCAACGGCTTCGAGGGCGCGAAGTTCGTCTGCTCGCCACCGCTCCGTCCGGCCGACCACCAGGACGATCTCTGGACCGGGCTGATCAAGGACGACCTGCAGGTTGTCTCGACCGACCACTGCCCCTTCGACTTCGAGGGCCAGAAGGACCTGGGACGGGGCGATTTCCGGAAGGTTCCGAACGGGCTGCCCGGCGTCGAGGACCGGGTCGACCTGCTCCACGACGGAGGGGTCGTCGGCGGCCGTTTCACGAAGGAACGCTGGGTCGACGTCATCTCGACGGCGCCGGCGAAGTTGTTCGGTATGTACCCGCGCAAGGGCGCGGTCGCGGTCGGCTCCGACGCCGATCTCGTCATCTACGACCCGACTGCGACTCGGACGATCAGCGCGAAGACGCACCACATGGACGTCGACTACTCCTGCTACGAGGGCCGGGAGGTCCGCGGCCGGGCCGACATCGTCCTGTCCCGCGGCTCGGTCATCGTCCGCGACGGAGAGTTCACCGGGCGCAAGGGGCACGGCCGGTTCGTCAAGCGGGCGACGGCCGACTACGCCCGCATGGCGTGACGGGCGCCGAGCCCGCCCGGGCGGCAGGGGACGGCGTCGCCCGCCGGTTGCGCCTGCCGGCCGCGCTCGAGCGGATCGCCGACGCGCGCCAGTTCGTCCGATCGGCCGCAGCCGAGGCCGGGGCACCTGTCGAGTGCCTCGAGGACCTCGTCCAGGCGGTCGACGAGGCGGCCACGAACGTCGTCCTCCACGGCTACGGGGGCGGACCCGGCTGGCTCGAGATCGCGGCCGAACGGGACGGAGACGAGTTCGTCGTGACCCTCCAGGACGGGGCGCCGGCGTTCGACCCGACGAGCCATCCCGAGCCCGACCTGACGGTCCCACCCCTCGCCCGGCGGCCCGGCGGCATGGGCGTCCACCTTATCCGGGAGTCGACCGATCGGCTCGCCTATCGACCCCGACCCGGCGGCGGCAACATACTGACGATGGTCCGATCGCTCCGGCCGGACCGGAAGGAGGACGGCTAGATGGCGCTCACGACGTCGGTCGACGAGGTGACCGGCCGGGTCCCGATCACCGTCATGGCCCTCGAGGGCGAGCTCGACGCGTCGAACTTCGAGCGGCTGATCGAGGAGGTTCGCGGGCTGTACGAGCGGGGCAGCCGGCACCTGCTGCTCGATCTCGGCGGGCTCGCGTTCATCGCCAGCTCGGGTCTAGTCGCGCTCCACTCGATCGTCCGGACGATGCGCGGCGAGGCGCCGCCCGATCCGGAATCCGGCTGGGGGGCGCTCCACTCGCTGGGGCTCGACGTGTCGAGCGGTTCGTCCCAGACCGAGGTCCAGCTCTGCGCGCCGCAGCCGGCCGTCGCCCGGGTCCTGCAGCGGACCGGGCTCGACCGGCTCTTCACGATTCATCCCGACCGGGACGCCGCCATCGCGGCCTTCTGAGCGGCGCGTCCGTGGCCGGCAACCCGCTGTCGCGCGAGGCGCTCCGCCCGATCGTTGCGCCGTTCGACAGCCCTGGCACGGGCCTCTCGATCGTCGTCGAGGACGCCGAGGGCCGCCGGCTCGTCGCCGCCGGCGCAGCTGCCGGCGAGGACGGCGACGTCAGCACCTCCGTCGAGATCCGCTGCGCCGAGGGCGACGAGATCGTCGGCCGCGTCGTCGGCTGCGGTGCGGCGGCCGTCGTCGGCCCGGTCGTCGGCAGCCTCGCCGCGTCGCTCGAGGCCCTCGTCCGTTCGACCGGCGGGGTCGACCCGACCGCCGTGCGGCTCGAATCGGAGCTGGCCCTCGCCCGCCAGATCCAGCGGAGCTTCGTGCCGCTCGTCCCGCCCGAGGTCCCGGGCTACGAGGTCGCCAGCCACTACGAGGCGGCGTACGAGGTCGGCGGCGACTTCTTCGACGTCTTCCGGCTCATGTCGGACCCGACGCGGCTGGCGATCGTAATAGCCGACGTCACCGGCAAGGGTGTGGCCGCGGCGATGCTCATGGCCTTCGCCCGGCCGCTCATCCACGCCGCGGTCGACAATGCCCGGGCGCCGGCCGACGCGCTCCTGCGGACGAACCGGATCCTCGTCGAGGAACGGCGCTCGTCCCTGTTCATCACGGCCCTCTGCGCGATCGTCGACCTCGCGAGCGGCGAGCTGCGACTCTCGAACGCCGGTCACGAGCCGCCGCTCGTCGTGCCCGGCGACGGGAGCCCCGCCCGGTGGCTCGAGGGCTCCGGACCGCTGATCGGCGCATTCGGCGACCTCGAGCTCGGAGAGTGCCGCGTCGAACTCGCCACGGGCGACACGGTCGTGCTCTACACCGATGGCGTCACCGACGTGCGGACGTCGACCGGCGAGCGGTTCGGCGAGGAGCGGCTGCTCGCGGTCATCGACGCCTGCCGCGGCGGGACGGCCCGCCGGACGGTCGACGCGATCGCGGCCTCGACGCGCGCCTTCCAGGGAGAGATGCCGGCGGCCGACGACGTGACGATCGTCGCCGTCCGCCGGACCTGACCTCCGCCCGCTGCGGGCCTGTCGGTCCGTCCCTGTTCGGGATCAGCCCAGCGCCAGCGCCGCGTAGCCGACGACCCGGTCCGTCGGCCCGCCGGCGTCGGCCGAGGTCCGCCGGTCGATGAGCCGGACCGGCCAGTCGCGCTGGCGGGCCAGCTCGACGAGGCCGCGCAGGGCGGAGAGTCCGCACGCCGCCCGGTGGTCGATCGCGTCCGGATTCCGGGCGAGGATCGCGTCGATCGTCCGGCGGTCGAGGCGCCGCGCGGCCGCCTCCTCGTGCTCGTGGCTCAGGTCGGTCGAGACGACGAGCAGGTCCGCCCCATCGCCGAGCCGGCCGAGGAGCTCGGCGGTCGCGACGCTCGGCGACTCCCCGACGGCGATCGGAAGGAGCCGGACGCCCGGAGGCGCGATCCGCAGGAGGAACGGGAGCTGGACTTCCAGGCTGTGCTCTGGCTCGTGCGGCCGATCGTCGACCCGGGCACCGGCCCGTGCGGCCACGTCGCGCAGCTCCTCCTCGATCTCGATCTCGCCGGTCGGGACCCGCCAGCGGCGGGCGGCCG
>DASTVH010000045.1:0-10215 GCA_035759195.1 Candidatus Limnocylindrales bacterium | reverse complement strand
GCCGTCCTGACGTTCTTCGGCGGCGACGTCGAGGCGCTCCCCGTCCCGTCCTGGCGGGCGGTCTTCGAGGCCGTGCGCGAGGGAAGCGTCGACGCGGGCACGGTCGCGATCGAGAGCTCCCTGGCCGGATCGATCCGCGAGACGTACGACCTGCTCAACGAGTTCTACGACGAGGGGATCCGGATCGTCGGCGAGGCGAGCGTCCCGGTCCGGCTCGCGCTCCTCGCCCTGCCCGGCCAGTCGCTCGACTGGATCGAACGGGTCTACAGCCACGCCCAGGCGCTGGCCCAGGCCGACGAGTTCCTGCGCGGCCGCGACTGGCAGGTCATGACGACGTACAACACGGCCGGTGCGGCCAGGATGATCGCCGACGGCCGGGAGCGGCGGGCCGGCGCGATCGCCTCGCCCCGGGTCGCCGCGCTCTACGGGCTCGAGATCCTGGCCGACAACGTCCAGGCCGGCGACGACAACCGGACCCGGTTCGCGATCCTCGCCAGGGAGAGCTCGCCGGCGGCGGATCGGGCGGGGCGGATCGAGGGGCCGCGGCGGACGACGCTCGTCTTCGCGGTCCGCAACGTGCCGGGCTCGCTCCATCGCTGCCTCGGCGCGTTCGCCGACCGGGGGGTGAACCTGTCGCGACTCGAGTCCCGGCCCGCCCGGACCGCCCGCTGGGAGTACGTCTTCTGGGTCGACCTCGACGCCGACGCCGCCGAGCCCGCGTGCGCCGCCGCGATCGAGGACCTCCGCGCCGACGCACAGATGGTCCGGATCCTCGGCTCCTACCCGCGGGCGAGGGAGGACTGAGCCGGCCGGCTCGTGCATTTGCGACAAGACGTCGGCCCACGACGGGCCTATCCTGCAGCCACCGCCGGACATGATGTCGAGGCGGCGCCTCGGACTGGAGGGAGCCATGCGCCGCTCGATCGCCACCCGCCGTCTCGTGGCGCTCGCCACCATGTCCGCCCTGCTGACCGGACTCGTCGGCGTGAGCTCGCCGACCGCCGCCCGGGAGCCGGGTTCGGGCGGCTTCGGCGGCCGCGACCTGAGAATGGCCGACCCGGGATCCGGGCGGGTCAGCGGATCGGGAACCCGGGGCATCGTCGACCCGGCCCGCCTTCCGGATCGCCGGAGCGACGGTCTGCAGCGTCCGCTGAAGCCCGACCTTGCTCGAGGTACGAGCGACCCCACCGGCGTCGCGGCACCCGACCCGGCGGGCGTCGCCCTTCCGCCGGACCCGGTCGAGGTCTCGACGACCGCCAACCCGCCGGCGGGCAGGCCGGGCACGGAGGGCTTCTATTTCGGCAGCAGCGCGGCGACGGCGTTTCAACCGGCCGACCCGTGGGTTGCCGTGGGTCCGGACCACGTGATCCAGGTCGTGAACACGGCGATGCAGATCCTCGACCGATCCGGCAACGTCGTCCAGACAGCGGCGCTCTCCGACTTCTTCCTGCTTCCGCCCGGTTACGGCAACGCCGACCCGCGGGTCGTCTACGACGCGCTCCACCAGCGCTGGGTCATGACCGAGCTGAGCTGGACCTGCTTCGAGGAGGGCGGCGGCGTCGGCTACATCGACTACCTCGTTTCGACGACCGCCGACCCGACGGATCCGTGGACGCTGAACTACTTCGAGTACGAGGGCTACCTCCCCGACTACCCGGCCATCGGGACGTCGACGGTCAACGTCGCGTTCGCGGCCAACGTCTTCCAGATGAGCACGGGCGCCGGGAACTGCCTCGGGCCGGGGGTGGCATACGCGGGCACCGAGCTGCTCTTCGTCGACTGGCCCCACATCCTGACGCCGCCGTCGAGCGGGATCGTGTTCGATTACTTCCCGTTGGGACCGGACTTCTTCACGCTCCGCGCGGCCGTCCAGACGCCGGCGACGTCGCCCACGATCCACAGCGTCGTCCAGTGGGACGACCCGGACGACGGCATCGGGACCGGTCCGGTGATCCCCGGCTACTTCGCCTTCACCGGATCGTCGATCGCCGGGACGCTTGACGTTTCCGGGGTGAGCCACCTCACCGAAGACGGCGTCGTCGCCCCGTTCGTGGAGCCGCCCGATCCGCTCCAACCCGGTTCGACGCCAATCGTGACGAACCGCATCGACTCGCGGCCGACCGACGCGATCTGGCAGGCCAACCGACTGAGCTGGGTCTCGACGGGCGGCTGCATTCCGTCGGGCGACGACGGTTTGCAGGCCTGTGTGCGGGTGACCCAGGTCTCGACGAGCGGCGCCGTTCCCGCGCCGCGCCAGGACTTCCTCGTTGCCGAAGCCGACCACGACGCGTACTTCGGGGGCATCGGCGAGGCCCGCGATGGAACGCTCCACGTCGTCTGGACCTCATCGTCGAGCGACGGCGAATACCCGTCCTCGTACACGGGCTACCAGCTCGCCGGCGACGCCGATGACACGCTGAGTTCGCCGGAGCTGCTCAAGGCCGGCGTCGGACCGTCGTTCACCGGCAGCCGCTGGGGCGACTACTCCGGCGTCGCCCAGGATCCGCAGGTCCCGAACGCGGTCTGGCAGGGCAACACGTACTCCGGCGGCGGCCCGCTCTGGCGGACCTGGGTCAGCCAGCTTCAGACGAGCGGCAGCTCGTACGTCCCGGTTGCGCCGGTCCGCGTCCTGGACAGCCGGCCGGGATTCGGCATCGGGCTCACCGGCGTCTTTGCTGCCAACACACCGCGGACGTTCGGGGTGGCCGGGCTCTTCGGCATTCCGGCCGCCGCGGTCGCGGTCACTGGCAACGTCACGATCGTCAACCAGACCGCAGCCGGCTATCTCTCGGTGACCCCGACACCGGTCGCGAACCCGCTGAGCTCGACGATCAACTTCCCGCTGGGCGACACCCGGGCCAACAACCTCACGATCCCGGTCGGCCCGAACGGGACGCTGTCCGCCGTCTACAAGGCGTCGGGCGGCCGTTCGACGCACGTGATCGTCGACATCACCGGCTACTTCCTGCCCGGCGACGAGGACGCCACGTACGCCACCATCACACCCGTCCGGGTCCTCGACAGCCGGTTCAACACGGGCCTCCCGGGCACGTTCAAGCCGAACGTCCCTCGGACGCTCAGCATCGCCGGCGCGAACGGCATCCCCGCCGATGCCGTCGCGATCACCGGCAACCTGACGGTCGTCGGCCAGACCCGGGCCGGTTACCTCTCGGTCACCAGGGAGCCGACCGCCACCCCGACGACCTCGACCCTCAACTTCCCGGTTGGCGACACGAGGGCCAACGGCGTCTCGGTGCCGCTCAACGGGCAGGGCGATCTGTCGATCGTCTACAAGTCCTCGGGTGGCACGACCCACGTCATCCTCGACGTCACCGGCTACTACCGCAATGTGCCGTCGGGGCTCCTTTTCCACCCCCTGACCCCCGGCCGGATCCTCGAGACTCGGCCCGGGTTCGTCCTGTCGGGTCTGACCGGGCCGTTCAGCGCGAACACGCCGCGGCGGCTCGATGTGGCCGGCCATTGGGGCGCCCCGGCCGGCGCCGACGCGATCACCGGCAACCTGACCGTCGTCGGCCAGACGGCGGGCGGGTACGTCAGCGCCACGCTCGTGTCGAACGTCAATCCGACGACCTCGGTACTCAACTTCCCGCTTGGCGACGTCCGGGCCAACGGCGTGACGCTGCCCCTCGACGACCCGGGGCGGGAGTGGTTCGTCTACAAGGCGCCCGGCGGCCGCCAGACGCACCTGATCCTCGATCTGTCGGGCTACTTCGACTAGCCGAGCGGTAACCCGGCCGCCGGCCGTCGGCCGGGTTCAGTCAGGCGGGTCGGCGAAGAACCGGAGGACGCGCTCGGTGCCGTCCGAGAACGCCCAC
Source organism: Candidatus Limnocylindrales bacterium (assembly GCA_035759195.1). GTDB lineage: Bacteria > Chloroflexota > Limnocylindria > Limnocylindrales > CSP1-4 > CF-46. Next base: position 6,379 of record DASTVH010000045.1, on the reverse strand, counting down.
CGCTCGGTGACCTTCCCGTCCCGGAAGTGGACGATCTCGGCGACGCGGTACGTGAGCGTCCGGCGGCCGCGGGTCGCTCGCGCAGTGACAAGCGCGACGCCGTGTTTCGTCGCTGGGACGCGAGCGGCGGCTCGTGATCCCTCCTGCGGGCGCGCCATCGGTCGCGGGGAGTGGATCGGCCCGCGGGGGGTCTCGCGATGCTAGGCTCGGGAGTAACCGGAAGGCAGTCCTGAACGGCACCCCTCGGTGGTCCGTTCGGCCCCGGCCCCGATGCCCAGTGCAGGAGAATCGTCCACATGGATGCGTCCTTCCGATCGGCGATGCAAGAGGGCTATCAGCTCGACGAGCCGTCGATCATCGTGGGCGGCGCGATGCACGAGGGGGAGGTCCTCCGGGAGCCGCACGTCGCCGTGGCGCTGTCGATGACCAACCGCCATGGGCTCATCGCGGGCGCGACCGGCACCGGCAAGACCAAGACGCTTCAGCTCCTCGCCGGCCAGATGTCGAAGGCCGGCGTGCCGGTCTTCATCAGCGACATCAAGGGCGACGTCTCGGGGCTCGGCGCCCCGGGCGACGCCGGGAACGCGAAGATCCAGGAGCGGATGGCCTCGCTGGGGCTGCCGTTCGAGCCGTCGGCTCACCCGATCGAGCTGCTGTCGCTCTCGGGGATGCTCGGAGCTCAGGTCCGGGCGACGGTCTCCTCATTCGGACCGCTCCTGCTCGGCAAGGTCCTCGACCTCAACGAGACCCAGACGTCGATCCTCTCGCTGATCTTCAAGTACTGCGACGACCACGACCTGCCCCTGCTCGATCTCGAGGACCTCGCCACGACGCTGAAGTTCCTCTCGTCCGACGAGGGCAAGCCCTTCCTCGAGGAGTACGGCGGGATGTCGCCCTCGTCGGTCGGGGTCCTCCTGCGCTCGATCATCGTCCTCGAGCAGGAGGGGATCGACGCGTTCTTCGGCGAGCCCGAATTCGACGTCGCAGACCTGCTCCGGACGACGCCCGACGGCCACGGCGTCGTGAGCATCCTCGAGCTGTCGGACGTCATGGACCAGCCGCGCCTCTTCTCGACGTTCATGCTCTGGATGCTCGCCCGCCTCTACGAATACCTGCCAGAGGTCGGCGACCTGCCGAAACCGAAACTCGTGTTCTTCTTCGACGAGGCCCACCTCCTGTTCAAGGACGCCTCGGACGCCCTGATGGAGCAGATCGAGCGGACGGCACGGCTGATCCGATCCAAGGGCGTCGGCGTCTACTTCGTCACCCAGGCACCGACCGACGTGCCGGCCTCGGTCCTGGCCCAGCTCGGGAACCGGATCCAGCACGCCCTCCGGGCCTTCACGCCCGACGACGCCGACGCGCTGCGCAAGACCGCGCGGACCTTCCCGATGACCGACTTCTACGACGTCGAGGAGGCGATCACCTCGCTCGGCACCGGCGAAGCGCTTGTCACCGTCCTTTCGCCGCGCGGCGTGCCAACGCCGCTCGCCGCGACCCGCCTCATCGCGCCGGACTCGCTCATGGCGCCGCTGCCGCCGGCCGAGCTCCAGGCGCGGATCGCGGCAAGCCTGATCAACACGAAATACGCGACGGCGGTTGACCGCGACAGCGCCCACGAGATCATCACCGCCCGCCTCGCCGAGGCTCGCTCCACGGCCGCCGAGCTGGCCGCCGCCGAGGCGGCCCGCGCCGATGTGGAGCCGACGACTGCCGGCGGGCTCAACACCATGACCCCCGCCCAGCAGCGTCGCGAGATCGAGCGACGGGCGCGGGAGATCCGGGCGGCGGAGAAGGCGGCCGAACGGGCGCGCAAGGCCGAGGAGCGCCGCCTGGCGTCGCTCGAGCGGCTCCGGGTCCAGCAGGAGCGGGCTCGCCAGCGCCAGGTCGAGACCGCCATCCGGACCGGCGGCAAGGTGCTCACCTCACGGGTCGGCCAGGACATCATCCGGGGCGTCTTCGGGACCTTGTTCGGCGGCCGGAAGTAGGCTCCCGCGACCGGCGCGGCCTGACCTCCGGCCCGCCTCCGACCGCCTCGGCCGCGTCTGCCGCCCTCGGCCGACCGCGCTCGAAGGCGATCGCGATATTCCGTGGAGGTTTATCCGTCCGCAGCAGGCGGCCCATCGCCCCGTTCCACCGCCCGGATATCACCGGGGAGAGTAAACGCGGCCCAGGACGGGCCCCGCGGAGGGTCGTGCCGCGATCTACGCATCGGGGGAGTATCCCGGGCGGAGGCGAGGCGAGCGCGGAGGCGAGGCGACGGCCCGGGGGCCCGAGCGTCTCGCCGCCCACGCCGCGGTGGTGCCTCGGTGCACCGCCGGCCCAGGCCGCCGGGTCCTCTTGCCGCGAATCGGGCGTAGGATCGGACGGCACCGTCTCTGCGCCGGGGGGCAGCGGACGAGGCGCGAGGCGATCGCACCGACGTGAACGGGGACAGTGCGGACGATCGCGGTCATCAACGCCAAGGGAGGCTGCGGCAAGTCGGCGATCGCGGTGAACGTAGCCGCGGCGCTCGGCGAGCGGGGCCTTCGTACGCTGCTCGTCGACCTCGACCCGCAGGGCTCCGCATCGGACTGGCTGGGTGCGGGCCCCACCGGAGAGCGCGACCTTTTCGACGCGTTCGTGGGGACTCGTGAACTGGCAACGCTCGCCGCGCCGAGCAGGGCGCCGCTGGTGGACCTCGTGGCCGCGTCATCGTGGCTCGTGACGGCCGAGCGGACGCTCCAGGTCGACCTCGCGATCGGCGCGATCCGGGCAATGGAGCGGCTGCCTGAGGAGTGGGACGTCGTCCTCGTCGACTGTCCCCCGACGCTCGGCTACCTCGCGACCGCGGCCCTGTGCGGCGTCGGCGAAGCGCTCTTGCCGACCGAAGCCCACGGGCTCGGGCTGTCGGGAGTCGACGCGGTCCTCGACGAGATCGACCGGATCCACGTCCGGCTGAATCCGGGGCTCGTCGTGACCGGCATCGTGATCAGCCGCCTGAGCCGGACGAACCATGCCCGGGAGTCCGTGGCGAGCCTCCGTTCGGTCCACGGCGAGCTGTTGTTCGAGGCGACGGTCCGCGACAGCATCCGGGTGCCGGAAGCTGCGCACGCCGGCCTGCCGGTCATCCTGAACACGCCGGCCGCGCCCGTCGCCGGTGACGTCCGGGCGGTCGCCGAGGAGTTGATCGGGCGCGACCCGCGGGGCCGCGCTGCAGCCCCGGACGAGACGTCGTCGCGCGGCTTGCGCGGCTTCGTCGACCGGCTCGTCGGAGCGCGTTCGTAGCGGGCCGCGGCGCGGCCCCTTCCCGGGGGGCCTTCGCACGCGGCACGGCGGCCTACACGACGACGACGCCGGAGAGGTCCTCGGTCGGCTCCGGGTAGCGCGGATCGAGGTCGTCGAGTGTGTCCGCCAGGATGTCGGCGACCGCGAGGTTGCGGAACCACTTGCGGTTCGCCGGGATGACGTACCAGGGCGCGTGATCTGTCGAGCAGCGCGACAGGGCGTCCTCGAACGCCTCGATGTAGTCGTCCCAGCGCTTCCGTTCCTCGAGGTCGCCGAGCCGGAACTTCCAGCGCTTGTCGGGCTCGTCGAGGCGCGCCTGGAAGCGCTCGCGCTGCTCGTCGCGGTCGATGTAGAGGAAGAACTTCACGATCGTCGTCCCCTCTTCGGCGAGGAGCCGCTCGAAGTCGTTGATCTGGGCATAACGCCGCGACCAGACCGATTTCGGGACGAGGTCGTGGACGCGGACGATGAGGACGTCCTCGTAATGCGAGCGGTCGAAGACCGCGATCTCGCCCTTCCCCGGCGTCCGGGCGTGGACCCGCCAGAGGTAGTCGTGATCGAGCTCCAGCTGCGAGGGCACCTTGAACGAGGTGACCGGGCAGCCGGCCGGGTTCATCGCGCCCATGACGTGTTCGATCGTTCCGCCCTTGCCGGCCGCGTCGATGCCCTGGAGGATCACGAGCACCTTGTGGCGGTGTTCGGCCCAGATCCGCTCCTGGAGGGAGCGCAGGCGATCCAGGCCACGGGTCAGCTCCTGCGCCGAGGACTCCTTGTCGAAGCCGTGGGTCGCGGCGGGGTCCACCTTGCCGAGATCGACGCGCGTCCCGGGCCGGACGCGGAGGGCCGCGCGCAGGTCGGTCGATCGGGCCATCGGCTGTAGGATGACACGGAGGCCACCCCGAAGGAGTCCGTTCGATGACGACCACCACTGGCACGAAGCCGCATCCGATCTTCCTCGCCGGTCGCTGGGTCGAATCGGACGAGGTCCTTGTCGTCGAGAACCCGGCCGATCCGGAGTCGCCGGCCGGCGCGACGTTCAATGCCAGCGAAGCCCAGTACGAGGAGGCCGTCGAGGCGGCCGTCGCCGCGTTCGAGGTGACCCGGACGCTGCCCGCCTACGAGCGGGGCTCGATCCTGCGGAGCATCAGCGCCGGTGTGAAGGCCCGCCGCGAGGAACTCGGCCGGCTCATCGCGCTCGAGGCCGGCAAGCCGATCCGCGACGCGCTCGTCGAGGTCGACCGGGCGACGCTGACGTTCCGCCTCGGCGCCGAGGAGGCGGAGCGAATGGTCGGCGAGACGATCCCGCTCGACCTCATGCCCGCGTCGAAGGGCCGGGTCGGGATCACGCGGCGCTTCCCGATCGGCCCGATCGCCGCGATCAGCCCGTTCAACTTCCCCCTCAACCTCGCCGCCCACAAGCTGGCCCCGGCGATCGCCTCGGGCAACCCGCACGGCCTCAAGCCGCCGTCCAAGGACCCCCTCACGATGCTGACGGTCGCCGAGATCGTCGAGGCCGCCGGCGTGCCCGAAGGGGCCGTCAGCATCCTGCCGATGACCCGCGAGCTGGGCGACCGGATGGTCGCCGACCCGCGCTTCAAGCTGCTGACCTTCACCGGCAGCCCGGCCGTCGGCTGGCGGATGAAGGAGCGGGCCGGCAAGAAGAAGGTCGTCCTCGAGCTGGGCGGCAACGCCGGGGTCATCGTCGACGAGACGGCCGACCTCGACTGGGCCGTCCGGCGGGTCCTGGTCGGGGCCTTCACCTACGCCGGCCAGGTCTGCATCAGCGTCCAGCGGATGTTCGTCCACGAGCGGATCTTCGAGCCCTTCCTGGAGCGACTCGTGGCCGGCGCCGCGGCGATCAGGGTCGGCGACCCGCTCGATCCCGAGACCGAGCTGGGGCCGATGGTCGACGGGGCCGCCGCCGCGCGGACCCAGCGCTGGGTCGACGAGGCGGTCGCGATGGGCGGCCGGCTCCTGGCCGGCGGCAAGGCCGACGCCAACTTCTTTCCGCCGACGATCCTGAGCGACGTCCCGACGACCGCCCAGATCTGCAGCAACGAGGCCTTCGCCCCGGTCGTCGTCGCCGCCCCCTTCGCCGACTTCGAGGCCGCGATCGGCGCGGTCAACGACAGCAGCTTCGGGCTCCAGACCGGCGTCTTCACGAACGACCTTCGCCACGCCTGGCGGGCGTTCGAGGCGCTCGAGGTGGGCGGTGTCATCGTCAACGACGTGCCGACCTACCGGATCGACCACATGCCCTACGGCGGGGTCAAGGACTCGGGCCTCGGCCGCGAGGGCCTGCGCTACGCGATCGAGGACATGACCGAGATCCGGATCATGGTCCTCGCCCAGCCCGGCTGACCGACCACCCGGATGCGACGAACCCGCCGGGCTGGGCCCGGCGGGTTCGGTCGGCCTGGGGGGCGCTGAGGGGCTCAGTCGCTCTCGAGGACGGTGATGGTCATTGGGACTGCTGCATGACGAAGAACGCGTCGGCCGCGATCCACGGTCGCCCCGATGTTCCCAGGACGCGAATCGCGACGCGGTGGGTCGCGTTCGAGGTGTAGATCGTCTGCAGGACCCGCCGGGCCACGAACGACGACGAGTACGTGTCCACGGTCGTCAGCAGGGATCCGTCGAGGTAGACGTATGCCTTGCCGCGGGTGGGGCCGGTCGGGCCGACCCAGGCGACGCTCGGGCCGGTGAAGGTGAACGTCACCACAGAACCGGCCACCTTGGAGGCGTTGGCCGTGCCGCCCAGATAGCCCGCGTGCGCGGCACTCACCCACGTGCCCGTGTAGACCGCGGCTTTCGCGGTCTCCTGAGCGACGCTCGTCGTGATCTTCGCGCCGGTGGCCCATGCCGATGCCCGGTTCGCCTTGTCGAACGCCCGGGCGCGGAAACGGTACGTGTGCCCCGGCGTCGTCTCCAACGTCGCCTTCGTCGCACCCGCCGATGCGAGTGCGACGTCGGCCCATGAACCGCCGTCGACCGATCGCTGGACCTGGAACCGGGAGAACGTCGTGGCATCGCCCGTGCGTCCCCAGAGGACCAGCACGGGCACGGCCCCGGCCGAGAACGACCCGGCGAGGAGCCGCGCCGACGGCGCCGT
>DASTVH010000044.1:0-2375 GCA_035759195.1 Candidatus Limnocylindrales bacterium | reverse complement strand
AGCCGCCCAGGCCGCGATCTCGAAGATGACGAAGATCTCGAGCTGGACGACCTACTTCCCGATCAGCGAGAAGAACGGCTACGGGGCAAACATCTGGATCCCGGCGCTCGACATCGACGGCTACGTCGTCGGGCCCGGCGAGACGTTCGACTTCTGGAAGGCCGTCGGGCCGATCACGCGCGAGCGCGGCTACCGTGACGGCGGCGCGATCATCAACGGCAAGACCGAGCCCCAGGGGGCGCTCGCCGGCGGCATCTGCTCGTGCTCGACGACGCTCTTCAACGCCGCGCTCCGGGCCGGCTTCGAGATGGGCGCCCGGCGCAACCACTACTACTACATCGATCGCTACCCGCTCGGGCTCGACGCGACGGTCTTCAAGAGCGGCTCCGGGTCGGTCCAGACGATGTCGTGGGTCAACGACACGAAGTACCCGGTCCTGATCCGCGGCTTCAAGATCAAGGACGGCAGCGCCGGCTACGTTCGGTTCGACCTCTACAGCGTTCCGACCGGCCGCAAGGTCACGTTCTCCAAGCCGGTGGTCAAGAACGTCCGTCGGGCGACCGATACGGTGCAGTACACGACCAGCCTCGCTCCGGGCGTTCGCAAGCGCATCGAGTACCCGGTCGACGGCAAGGACGTCTGGGTGACCCGGACGGTCCGCGACTCGTCGGGCGCGGTGGTCCACCAGGAGACGTACTACTCGCACTACGCGCGGATCACCGGCATCGTCCTCGTCGGCAAGGGCAGCGCCGCCACGCAGGCCTCACCGTAGGCGGACGGCGGCTGACCCCCGGCGGTCCGGCGGCCGTCAGACGAGCCGGGTCTCGCCTCCCGCGTCGGTCTCGGCGTCGCTGACCGCCACCGCACACGTCGGGCAGTACCAGCGGGCCTCGACCGGCGTCCCGCATCGATCGTGGCGAAGCGGCTCCCCGGCGGCCTGGCGTCGGGCGCCCCAGTCGGCGAGGAGACGCAGCGCCGACGCGAGGTCGCGGCCGTCGCCGGTCAGCGAGTATTCCATTCGCGGCGGGCGGGTCGAGTAGGGCGTCGCCACCACGATCCCCTCCCGCTCGAGGCGGCGCAGCCGCTCGGTCAGGATGTTCGGCGCGAGGCCGGGCAGCTCGTCGCGCAGCTCGCCGAACCGGCGACCGCCGGTGAGGAGGGCGTCGACGAGCAGCAGGCTCCAGCGGTCGCCGACGCGCTCGAGGGCCGCCTCCAGTGGGCCGCGCGGGTCGGTCGTGCCGGGCGTGCCGGGCGCTCTCGGGTTCGTCACGAGGGTCATGGTATCGAGTGCTTGCAGGGCGTCCATGACCGTAGTATGTTGCAACTCGCAACTTACAACACTCACGACCTCATCCAAGGAGCACCGATCCCCGATGTCCGCCCTCGAAGAGCTCTCCCAGTCCCTCGTCCGCCTGGCCGAAACCGTCGCCCCCTCGGTCGTCGGGATCGGGTCGCGCCTGCGCGGCTCCGGCGTCGTCGTCGCCGACGGCCAGGTGCTGACGAATGCCCACAACGTCCGCGGCGACGAGGTCACGGTCACCTTCGCCGGTGGCCGGACGGCCATCGGCCGCCTCGCCGGGATCGACGTTGACGGCGATCTCGCGGTCGTGGCCGTCGACACCGCCGGGGCGGCACCGATCGCCTGGACGGCCGGCGATGGGCCCTCGACCGGCACCGTCGTGTTCGGGGCGGCCGCGACGCCCGGCGGGGGCGCCCGGATCACGTTCGGAACCGTCAGCGCCGTCGAGCGCTCGTTCCGCGGGCCGGGCGGCCGCCGAATCGGCGGCAGCGTCGAGCACACCGCACCACTGGCGCCGGGTTCGTCCGGCGGGCCGCTCCTCGACGCCGAGGGACGGCTCGTGGGCCTCAACACGAACCGACTCGGCGAGGGCTTCTACCTGGCGCTGCCGGCCGACGCCGCCCTCAAGAGCCGGATCGGGGCGCTCGGACGGGGCGAGTCGGTCGAACGGCCGCGCCTCGGGATCGCGGTCGCCCCGGCCCGCGTGGCCCGTCGGCTGCGCCGCTCGGTCGGCCTTCCCGAGCGCGACGGCGTGCTGGTCCGAGGGGTCGAGGACGACAGCCCGGCGGCCCGGGCGGGCATCCGCGACGGCGACCTCATCGTCGAGACCGCCGGCAGGGTCGTCGCCGAGGTCGACGAGCTCCAGGAGATCCTCGCGACGGCCGAGATGCCGTTCGAGGTCAAGCTCGTCCGCGGCGCCGATGAGCGGACCGTTTCGGTCGGCGGCTCGGCCAGCGCGGCGGGCGAGGCCTGAGGATCGCGATGGTGGCCGAGCAGGAGGCCGTGGGTCGGGCCGCGGCCAACCTCGATCCAGGCGACGACGAGGCGCTCGACGCCTATTCGACGGCCGTCAGCA
>DASTVH010000043.1:0-9695 GCA_035759195.1 Candidatus Limnocylindrales bacterium | reverse complement strand
ACCTCGTCAAGCACGCCGACCGGCTCGGCATCCGGATCATCCTCGACGGCGTCTTCAACCACATGTCGTCGGACAGCCCGCTGTTCGACCGCTACGGCCACTACCCCACGGTCGGCGCCTGCGAATCGGCCGACTCGCCGTACCGCGACTGGTTCCGCTTCACCGACGTCGCGGCCGGCGCCGGGCCCTGCGTCGGCAGCACCGGCGTCGCGGGCGGCGCCCGCTACGAGAGCTGGTTCGGCTTCGACAGCATCCCGGTCCTCGAGAAGAGCCTCGGCGAGGTCCAGGAGTACTTCCTCACCGCGGACGACAGCATCACGAAGCGCTGGCTCGAGGCCGGTGCGAGCGGCTGGCGCCTCGACGTGTCGGGCGACGCCTCGTTCCCGAACGGCTACTGGGAGACGTTCCGCGACGTCGTCAAGACGCTCGACCCGGAGGCGCTCACGATCTCCGAGACCTGGCAGAAGGACACGACGCTGCTGCGGATGATCCGCGGCGACCGGCTGGACACGACGATGAACTACCGGCTGCGCGACGCGGTCCTCGGCTTCCTCGCCCCGCAGCCGTTCGACGCGAAGGGCTTCGCCGACAGCGGCACCTCGATCGAGCCGTCGGTCTTCCTGAGCCGGCTCTCGTCGGTCCGCGAGGATTACGCGGACGCGGCGTACTACTCGCTCATGAACCTCCTCGACAGCCACGACACCGAGCGCCTCCTCTGGACGCTCACGCCGGGCGCCGAGACGCCCGCCGACAAGGAGCTCGACGCGGCGAACGTCGCGGATGGCAAGGCCCGCGTCCGGCTCGCCTCGCTCATCCAGTTCACCGTGCCCGGCGCCCCGACCGTCTACTACGGCGACGAGGTGGCGATGACCGGCGATGACGATCCCGACGATCGCCGGACGTACCCATGGGCCGATCTGGGCGGCTCGCCGGACATGACGATGTTCGCCCACTACCAGGCGCTCGCCGGCCTGCGCGAGGACGTCGAAGCCCTGACCGACGGCTACTTCCGGCCGCTCCTCGCCGACGACGCGGCAGACGTCGCCGCGTACGGGCGGACGACCGACTCGAGCGCCGCCGTCGTCGTCCTCAACCGATCGACCGTGGAGCGGACTGTCGAGGTCCCGCTCGCCGGCTACCTCCGCGACGGCATCTCGTTCACCGGCCGGTTCCCGGCCGGCGGGCCCTCGGTCGTCTCGGCCGGCGGGGCGCTCACGGTCACGGTCGCGCCGCTCTCGGGCGTCGTCCTCGTGGCCGACGCGGGTCAGGATCTCGCCGGCCCGGCGGCCCCGACGAACCTCACCGCGACCGGCGGCAACGGCAGCGTCGGACTTTCGTGGAACGGCCCGCCCGGCGCGGCCGGTTACCGCGTCTACCGCAGCGTCGTCACGGCCGGCGGCTACCAGGCGGTCGGCGAGACGGCGACGACCGCCTTCACCGACACGACGGTCACGAACGGGACCGCGTACTACTACGTCGTCCGGGCACTCGATGCCGCCGGCAACGAGGGCGCTGTCTCGAACGAGGCCTCGGCGACGCCGTCGTTCCCGATCGGCTACGCCGTGCTCCAGTGGCCCAAGGAGACGTCGGTCGTCCGCGGCGCCACGACCGAGACGATCTACGGCCAGGTCTACGCGGCCGGGCTGACCGACGCCGGCGGACCGGCCTCGGCGATCACGGCCCAGGTCGGCTTCGGCGCCCAGGCCTCCGATCCGGCCGGCTGGACGACGTGGCGGCCGATGTCGATCAACTCCGGCTGCGCGTGCGGCAACAACTACGAGTACGAGGGCACGCTCCGGCCGGCGGTCGAGGGCGTGTTCGACCTGCTCGTCCGCTTCTCGACGAACGGCGGCCTGAGCTGGGCGTACGGCGACCAGGACGGCTCCTTCCCGGGCGAGCCCGGAACCGACATGCCGGGCGTCCTGACGGTCACCTCGAGCGGCGATTCGACGCCGCCCGGCCCGCCGACCGACCTTCACGTGACTGACTGGGGGGCCGCCTTCATCGACCTCGCCTGGACGGCGCCACCCGATCCGGACGTCGCCGAGTACGCGGTCTACCGCAGCGAGGACGGCGGGCCGTTCGCGGCCCTCGCGACCGTCGCGGCGTCGGCGGCGACGTACCGCGATGAATCGGTCGCAAGCGGGACGACCTACGGCTACCGGGTCACCGCGCTTGACGGCTCGCTCAACGAGTCCGCGCCGTCGAACGAGGTGAGCCAGGCCGCCGAACCGAAGCTCGTCGACGTGACGTTCCGCGTCCGGGTCCCGGACTCCACACCCGACGACGCGACCGTCTTCATCCCCGGCAACATCGACCTGCTCGGGCCGTGGAACCCGGGCAAGCAGGCGATGGTCGACCAGGGTGGGGGCGTCTGGGAGGTGACGCTCCAGATCCTCGACGGGACGGCCCTCGAGTACAAGTACACCCGCGGCACGTGGGACATGGTCGAGTGGTGGGGGTCGATCGTCTCGGTCGCCAACCGCCACGCGACGATCAGCTACGGCGCCGACGGGACGCAGCTCGTCGACAACACGGCCACCGACTGGGGCAACGGGCCCGACGAGGACAAGGCCGTCCAGTTCTGGCGCGATCCGCTCGTCGTCGACGCGACGGGCGGGGCGTCGGGCGTCGTCGTGACGTTCGAGCGCAACGTCCAGCCCCAGGCGGCCGACTTCTCGAGCTCGGTCGTCGTCCGCCTCGGCGGCTCGCCGGTCGCCGGATCCGTCGCCGAGACGAGCGACGGCGTCCTGACCTGGACGCCGGCCGCGGCGCTCGCGGCGGGCACGTACGAGGTGACGGTCTACAACGTCCGCAGCGAGCTCGCCGGCGACAGCGTCCCGATGCAGGCGCCGTACGTGTTCTCGTTCAGCGTCCCGTAGCGCGCCCACCCTCCTCCACCGAACGCCCGGCCGCCGGCCGGGCGTTCGGATTCCTGGGCGACATCACCACTCGGGCGACCCGAGGCCTCGTATCCTCAGCCCCATGAACGTTCGGAGATCTGACGCGGCAGTGTCGCGGCTCGATGTTTCTCGAATGCAGATCCTCGCGTTCCGGCGACGCGTCGGAGCGCTCGATGAGCGACTGCCGGCGGGCCCCGCGTCGCTCCGTCGGGCGGCCTGGGCCGGCCTCCAGGACAGCATGCCGCGGGCGGCGCTCCTCTCGATCCACGCCCGCGTCGCGGGAACCGAGGCGTCCACCTGGGAGGACCCGTCGCTCGTCCACATCTGGGGACCCCGCTTCAGTACCTTCCTGGTCGCCGCGGCGGACGTCCCGATCTTCACCCTCGGACGGCTGCCCGACGAGGGGAAGAACCGCCGGTTCGCGGAAGAGTTGGCGACCCGCCTGCACGACTTCCTCGACGGCCGGGAGATGAGCTACGGCGATGCTGGGCGGGCGATCGGCGTCAACCCGAACGCGCTGCGGTACGGCACGACGACCGGCCGAATCCTCATCCGCTGGGACGGCGCCCGCCGGCCGACGGTCCGGACCGCGCCCGCCCCCGACGTCGATCCGTTCGAGGCCCGACTCGAGCTCGCGCGGCGCCACCTGCACGTGTTCGGGCCCGGGACCGAGGCATCGTTCGGGGCCTGGGCCGGGATCAAGCCCCCGCGCGCCCGCGCGGCGTTCGACGCGCTCCGCCCGTCGCTGGCGCCGGTTCGCACGCCGATCGGCGACGCGTGGATCCTCGCCGATGACGAGCCTGTCCTCCGTGGCCCGGCGGGGCCGCCCGCTCCCGCCCGGCTGCTGCCGAGCGGCGACGCCTACTTCCTCCTCCAGGGGGCTGACCGGGAGCTGCTCGTGCCCGAGGCGGACCGCCGCGGCCGGCTCTGGACGCCCCGCGTCTGGCCCGGCGCCTTGCTCGTGGCCGGCGAGATCATCGGGACGTGGCGGCGCTCCCAGGCGAGCCTCACGATCGCGCCCTGGCGCCGCCTTTCGTCCGAGGAACGCGGGGCCGTCGAGGCGGAGGCGGCGTCCCTGCCGCTGCCCGGCGTCGAAGGGCAGGTGCGCGTCGGCTGGGAGGACGTACCCGGCTGATCGCTCGGCCGGCCGCGAGCTGTGGTCAGACGACGCGGGCGCCGGCCTTCCAGACCTCGTCGATCCGATCGGCCAGGTCGTCGAAGGCGTAGGGGTCGCCCGACACGACGACGAGGTCGGCGACCTTGCCCGCCTCGATCGTGCCCAGATGGTCGTCGACGCCGAGCAGGCGGGCGGCGCTGCGCGTCGTCGCCTCGAGGGCCGCCGCCGGGGTCATCCCGCCCGCGACCATGAGCGCGAGCTCACGCAGATTGCGGCCGTGCGGGGTGACGCCGCTGTCGGTGCCCATCGCGATCGTCACGCCCGCCTCGACGGCCTTGCGGAAGGCGGCCCGATGGATGTCGACGACGCTCCGGGCCTTGTCCACGACCGCCGGCGGCAGGGGAACCCCCGCCTCGGCCGCATCGATGACGCCCTGCGGCGCGACGAGCGTCGGGACGAACCACGTCCCGCGCTGCTGCATCAGCTCGATCGCCTCGTCGTCGAGATAGATCCCGTGGTCGATCGAGCGGATCCCGGCCCGGATCGCGTTCTTGATCCCGTCGGCGCCCTGGGCGTGGGCCATGACGAAGATGCCGGCCGCCGTTGCCTCCTCGACGAGCGCCTCGAGCTCCGCGGGCCGGAAGTGGGCGTGGCGCGGATCGTCGCGCGGCGAGAGGACGCCGCCGCTCGTCGCGACCTTGATGACGTCGGCGCCGGCCCGAACCAGCTCGCGGACCTTGCGGCGGACCTCGTCGGGGCCGTCGACGAGGCCGCTCGGCCGGCCCGGGTGCGAGGCGAAGAACGGCACGTTCGCGCCCGACGGGTACCAGTTGTCGCCGTGGCCGCCCGTCTGGGTCAGCATGATGATCGAGATCTGGAGGCGGGGGCCGGGGATCAGTCCGTCCTCGACCGCCTCCTTGATCCCGAGGTCGGCGCCGCCCGCGTCGCGGACGGTCGTGATCCCGATCCGGAGCGTCGCCGCCAGGTTCCGCTGCGCCTCGTAGAACTCGTACGAGAACGGCCGCTGGGCGATCTTCCAGAGATCGACGTGGCTGACGCAGACGTGGGTGTGGCAGTCGAAGAGCCCGGGCAGGATCGTCCGGCCGGCGACGTCGATCGCTTCGTCGCCGTCGAGGTCGCTCCCGACGTCGACGATCCGCCCGTCTTCGACCGCGACGTCGGCCGCGGCCGGGTCCGTCCCGGTCCCGTCGAAGACCCGTCCGCCCCGGAAGACCAGCCGCGTCATCGGTCACCTCCGCCGGCTTCGACGATCGCCCGGAACGCGTCGCCCCCCACGGCGGTCGTCACCCGGTACGACCACCGCCCGCCATCGCGCCAGACGGCCTCCCCCAGGACCGCGCCGGCGTCGGCGGCGGCCGCGTACTCGAGCCGGTAGCGGCGGGGGATGGTCCTGAGCTCGGCGGCCCCGTCGCGGTCCCGGATCGCCGCCTCGAGCCAGTCGACGTAGACGGCGTTGTTCACGTGGTCCATCGGGTCGAGCTCCTGGGGCCGGACCGCGAACGACCGCTCCGCGGCGCCGGCGGGGGTGGGCGGCAGCGCCACCCGGGCGAGCGGGTCCATCGACTCCGGGATCTGGAAGACCTCGGTGACGACGGCGGGGATCCGGGTCAGCCGGCCGCTCCCGTCGATCATCACCCAGTCGGTGTTGATCCAGGCGGCGGGCGTCCCGTCGGCGAGGCGGAACTCGCCGCGGCGCCGGGCGACGACCCTGCGCTGCGCGACGACGATCGTCCGAGCATGGACCGTCGCGCCCATCGGCACGGGCGCGAGCACCTCGAGCTCGGCCGCCCGGACCAGCCACGTCAAGCCCCGCTCGCGATACCAGTCGCGGTCGAAGCCGAGCGCCGTCGAATGGAGCCACGCGATGTCCTGCGCATACCGCAGGAAGCAAGAGGTCCGGAGCAGCCCGTCCGGGCCGGCCTCGTCGAAGCGGACGCGGTAGTCGGCGTCGAGGACCTTCGGGTCCGGACCGGCCGAGAGCGGTGCCGTCATCGGCCGGCCGCCAGCTCATCGAGTGTTTCCAGGGTCACGATCCGCGTTCCCGCCCACGGCGCCGTCTGGCGGTCCAGGCGGACGTCGCAGGACCGGGCGGCGTCGTACACGACGAGCACCGGCTCGAGTGCCTCGTCCTCGTCGGCCGCGTGGGCCCGGGCGTCGTCGAGCTGATGGAGGACGTCCGCCGAGATGCCGCGCGCGCCCCACTTGCAGTCGACGGCGAGCGCGGCACCGGGCAGCTCGACGGTGACGTCGTACGGGTGGATCTCGGCGCGGACGCCGTCGAACAGGATCCGCCGCTCGCGCCGGACGACGCCGGCGGCCGAGCCGCCGAGCCGCCGCCGCAGGAGCAGCTCCGTCAGCGCCTCGACGATCGCCCCGCGGTACTGGCTGCGAGCCTGCTCGCCGCGCTCGGCGACGGCAAGGGCGGCGGCCAGGATCGCCTCCGCCCGTTCCTGCACGGCGGCGTCGGCGCCCGGACCGAAGAGCGAGGGGAACATCGCCCGCCACGACTCGGCATCGGTCGATTCGCCGTTCATCACCGCGCGGGCCAGGAGCCGTTCCTCGTACGACGCGTCGGCGAGGAGCGTAGCGGCCCGGGCGACGAGCGGGTCGGCCTGGATCCCGGCGTAGACGATCGCCCGCGCGTCCGGCGCCGCGTCCTGGAACCTCACGGCCGCTCGCCGAGGGCGACAAGGACGGCCTGGGGATACGTCGAGAGCCAGTCGATCGCGCGGTGGGGATCGGCGATGCGGCCGGCCTCGGCCGAGATCAGGTTGACCGCCGTGCCGACGGCCGGCGCGAGCGCCTCGGCGCCACGCGCCCCGGCGACCTCGTGGAGGCGGGCCAGCCAGGCCTCGGAGAGGTCCTGGACGTACTGCCACTCGTCCTCGACGTCCTCGCCGAGGGACGCGAGCCCCTCGATCGTGGCCGCGGCCTGGTCGATCGCGCCGCCGACGGTCGCCGGGTCGGGCGCGGACGGCGGTACGGGCTCCACGCCCGCAAGCCTAACGCGCCGGGAGGGATCTCCGCCGGAGGGCGAATCCGCGCGGGCGGCTCGTGCCGTCGATCGCCCGGTCGGCCCGGTGGACGAGCGACAGGAGGCGGTTGCGCCCGCTCTCGTCCCAGGCCGCGGAGTAGGCGGCGGTCGCGCTCATCCGGATGTGGGCGGCCTCGGATCGCTCGCCGCGCTGCTCCAGCTCGGCGACCCGCTCGAGGATCGTCCGGTACAGGCCGGGAAGCTCCTCGGCCGGTGTCGCGGCCGGTTCCGGGGCGAGCGGTACGGGCGTCTCCGCAGTTCGGGTTTCCATCACGGTCAACCGTGAGCCAACGCGTATCGGCGGGGAATAGCCGAACCGTTCGCGTCCGCTCGGCCGATGGTCCGCCTTCCCGTCATCCGATCGACCGATTGCCCGGCCGCACCACCCCCGAACCGCGTCGCGGCCGGCGGCCGCACGATCAGTCGCCGCGATGGCCCGCGGATCGGACGGAGAAGTCGCGGAAGGTGCCGCCCGCGGGCATTCGGACGACGCGGACCTCGTCGACCCACGCACCGGGCGGACCGCTCCTGAGCGCCGCCTCGAATGCGTCCAGGGCGGGCTCGGGACCCTCGGCGACGGTTCGGACGGAGCCGTCGTGCTCGTTCGCGACCCAGCCGGTGAGATCGAGCCGGTCGGCCTCGCGCAGGACGAAGTAGCGGAAGCCGACGCCCTGGACGCGCCCGAGGACCGTCGCCTCGAGCCGGACCGGCCGGGCCACGTCAGGCAGCCCGCGCTCCGCGCGGCCACGTCACGAGGAGCACGTCGATCGCGAGTTCCGGGCTGACGTTGCCCTCGATGAGCTCGGCGGCCCGGTCGAGGCGCTCGAGGAAGGCGGTGATCGCCGTGGGTGCCAGATCGGCGGCGCGGAGATCGTCGATCAGCGCCGGATCGCGAAGGCGCCGCTCCTCACCGAGCCGGACGAGCAGCAGATCGCGGGCGACGTCCCGCCAGATCGCGACGAGGGACGCGGCGGCGCGACGTCGTTCGGCAGCCGGGGCCCGCGCGTCGCGGCCGGTCTCCGCGGCATCGTCCGGTTCTGCTGACGCCGCGGCCGGCCCCGGTGCGCTCGCCGGTCCGGTCGTGCTGCGGCGCCCGCCGCGCCGCGGGCGTCCCGTGGCGGGATCGACGGCCCGCGCGGGAGCCGCCGTTGCTGCGTCGAGCGAGCGAACGACGTCGGCGGCGCGAGCCAGCAGGTCGCGCCCGATCGCCAGCCGTCCCGCCGGTCCTCGTTCCCCGAGATCCAGGAGGGACCTCGCGATCTCGGCCCGGGCCCTGACCGCCTCGGGCGCCAGGGCCCACGTCCGGGCGAGTCCGGGACGACCGCTCGCGAGCCGCGCCAGCCGCGAAGCGGTCGGCGGATCCGCGACACCCTGGTCGGCGAGGATCGCCTCGACGTCGCGGATCGCGACGGGCCCAAGGCGCAGGCGGATGCAGCGCGATCGGACGGTCGGCAACAGGGCGTCCTCGCGATCGACGCAGAGGATGATCGTGACCCCGGCCGGCGGCTCCTCGAGCGTTTTGAGGAGCGCCGACTGGGCTTCCTCGTTCATCCGCTCGGCCTCCTCGACGAGGGCGACCCGGGCACCGCCCTCTACGGGCAGAAGGGCGAGGTCGGCGATGAGCCGGCGGATCGTGCCGGCCTCCGGCTCGGAGCGATCGCCGATCCGGATCTGGTTGCCCGGCCCCGACGGCGCCAGGCGATGGAGATCGGCGTGGTTGCCGCGCGCGACGAGCCCGCAGCCGCGGCACGTCCGGCACGGCCGGTCCGCCGGCTCCCTGGCATCGCAGAGCAGGCCCGCCGCAAGGTCGAGGGCGAGCGTCGTCTTGCCGACGCCGCCCGGACCGGCGATGACGATCGCGTGGGGCGGCGTTCCCCAGATCATCGCCTGGACGGCGGCGGCCGCCAGCGGATGGCCGTGGGTCAGGAGCCGCGCCGTCCGCCCGTCCCCAGCCGGGGCCGTGGGTCCGCCGCCTGCCGCCGTGGGTCCGTCGCCTGCCGGAGCCATCGGCCGATCAGGACGGCTCGGTCGGTTCGGCCTTCCTGCGCGTCGTGCGGCGCTTCGGGGCGGGCGCCTCGGCCGCCGCGTCCTCGTCCGAACCCGCCGGGGCCCCGGCCGACCCGCCCGAGTCGCCTGCATCGTCGGGGGTTGCCCTGGCCCGCGACGTCCGGGTCGTCCGCGTCGTCGTGCTCCGCGAGCTCGTGGCCCGCGTCGTCCGCCGCTTCGGCGTGGTCGACTCTGCGCCTTCGGCCGTCCCCTCGGCGCTTTCGGCCGTCGCCTCGGCCTCGCCCGCGACGGCCGCCGTCGACCGCCGAGTCGTCCGGCGCTTCGGGGCAGCCTCCGCTGCGGCGGAAGCCGGTTCGGCGGTTGCCGGTTCGGCCCCGTTGGCGGCCGTGCCGACGTCCGGGGACGCGGACGCGGGCGCCTTGCGGCGGGTCGTCCGGCGCTTCGGCGCTGCCTCCTCGGGTTCGGGCCGGCCGGCCTCGACGGCCGCCGGCTCGCCGGTCGGGACGGCCGCGGCGCGGGCGGTCCGCATCGGGGCGGCCGCCTTGGGCGACTGGGCCAGCGGCGCCCGAAGCAGCTCCTGGAGATCCTCCGGCACCTCGCTCCACGGTTCGGT
>DASTVH010000042.1:0-18419 GCA_035759195.1 Candidatus Limnocylindrales bacterium | reverse complement strand
CGCGGCGAGCCCAGGCCAGCTCGACGACGGCGTCCGTCTCGACCGCCGTCGTCGGCACCTCGACCGCGCCGCGCGACGCAAGGACGACGGCCCGGCCCTCGGTCGCGCCCAGGACGACGCCGCGCCTGAGTCCGTAGCGCGCCGCCAGACCCTCGAGAACGATCTGGGATTGCAGGATCGGGTCGGTCACGTCGTCCAGTCGGGCGCCGAGCTCGACGAGCGTCTCGAGGTCCGCCCGGCGGTGACGCAGCTCCCGCTCGTTCATCGCCGAGAAGACGGATGTCGCGAGCGCGAACAGCCAGAACGAGGTCACGTTGAGGGCCGGCATCCGGTCGAACTCGATCTCCCGGCCGGGGATGACGTCGACCGGCGGCACCAGGCCGGCGGCCTGCGCGTAGAGCACGACGAAGAGCAGCAGCGAGTGCCAGAGGGCGACCTTCAGGCCGGTCCGGTACGAGGCGAGGAGCGACACGGCGACAAGGTGGAGATAGATCAGGAAGCGGATCGGGCTCTGGGTTGCTCCGGTCCCGTACATCGCCCAGGCGAGGAAGACGCCGTCGACAAGGAGCGTCATCGCCAGGACCGCGAGCGTATGCGTCGGGAGCCCGCGTCGCAGCAGCTCGCCGACGATCGCGGCCCCCACGTAGGCGGCGCTGCCGGCGGCCAGTGCCAGGAATGGCGATCCGAGCAGCTCGGGTCGAACGGCGCTCCAAGCGACGACGACGGCCGCGAGGCCGACCCGCAGCCCGAAGAGCAGGATCATGCGGTCGCCGAGCGCGGCGTAGTCGGCCCGATCGTTCGTCCGAACGTTCGAGCGCATCACAGCGCGTCCTCATCGCGGAACGGCAGGACCGTATCCGCGGCGGTGAGGGGCGCGGCGCGGAGCTTCGGGTCCCGCCCATCCAGCCGCGACTGGCCGAGCAGGAAGAGAAGGACCGCGATCATGAGAGCCAGCGGGAAGCCGAACGTCGTCGCGATCGCGGCCGCGGCCTCGGGCTTCACGGTCGAGCCGAGCCGATCGGCGACGCCCGAGATGATGGCTCCGACGCTACCGGTCACCGGGTCGCCGGCCGGCATCTCGCCCGTCGACGGCGCGCGCGGCGCCGGCCGGGGCGGCGGACCGCCCGCGGCGCTGGCCTGGCGATCCGGACCGGGACCCGGGAAGGTCGCCGGGTCGGTGCCGCCACCGGATGTCCCGCCGACGACCACCGCCGGCACGGGCTCGCTGGACGACGTGGGGCTCGCGGTCGCGTCCGGGGAGGCGGACGGCGCCACTTCGCTCGACGGCTCGGCCGAAGGGGAGGGGGTCGCGGCGGGCGAGGTCGTCGGATCCGGCGTCGGACTCGGCGAAGCGGTGGGCGCCGTCGTCGGATCCGGCGTCGGGCTCGGGCTCGGCGAGGTCGTCGGGGTCGGCGTCGCTGTCGGGCTCGGGCTCGGTGGGGGCGTGGGTGCTGGCGTCGGGCTCGGCGTCGGCGAGGGGCTCGGCGTCGACGAGGGCGCCGGCGACGGCGCGGCACCAGGCGACGTCTCGGGAGACGCCGACGGGCTCGCCGCGGGGCTCGGGTCCGCCGTCGGAGACGGAGTGGGAGACGGCGTCGGCGACGGCGTCGGGCTCGGCTCGGGCGACGTGTTGGGCGAAGGCGACGGGTCCGGAGAGGGCGAGGGCGTCGGCGCGGGCGAGGGATCGCCCGCCTCGGTCGCGACGTGGCGGACCAGGTCCGCCCGGTCGTCGAGTTCAGGGTCGGCCAGGGCCTCCTCGTCGCAGAGCCCGGGCGACCCGGCGACGACGGCGCAGATGAGGTCGGTCCCGGGCAGCGCGGCGATGTACGTCACGCTGCAGCCGCCGTTCGTGCCCGTTTCGCACGTGAGATCCGGGTTGTTGCCGTTGCCGCCCGGATCGTTGGCACTGGGGCTCACGAAATAGAAGCGGATCGTGTGGTCCTCGAGGAGCGGGCTGCCGTCCGCGACGAGCAGGCTCGCGGTCAGCGTGACGGCCGCACCGACCGGACCGCTGCCGTCCTCCGGTGCGAGGTCGACGACGAAGGCGTTCTGGGCGGCGATCGCCGGTCCGGCCAGCGCCGCCGACCCGAGCAATCCGACGGTCGTGATCGCCGCCAGCCAGGCGACGATCAGCCTTCGCGTTCGAAGCGGCGAGCGCCCCACGGTCCATCTCCCCGGCCGATGGCATGACCCGCGACCCCCGGACCCCGATTCGATCCCCGGCGGCTGCGGTTCCCGACGTCTGTCGAGTGGTGCGGACGCTATCCGCCGGTGGGCGCGACAGTAAGGGGCCAACTAGTACTCGCGTCCGGGGCGCTCCGCTAGCCCGGTTCCGCATTGCACCGGTGCACGCGTGCACGTCCCAGGCGCTGGGGGGCGAGATGGTCCCGTTCGGTGTGGGGACGAGACGATTCCGCTGGCGTGGGGTTCGGTGCCCGCGCCGGCGTCCGAGCCGTCAGGCGTCGGCGCCGGCCTCGTCCAGGAGCGGCACGAGGAAGTGCATCTCCCGCTCGAGATGACTCGTGACAAGAGTGTGGAGCGAGCAGAGGTGGCCCCGGATCTCCTCGAGGCGGTTCGGCCCCGAACGCTCCCGGAGCCGGCGGGCGTCGGCGCCGAGGGTGTCGACGAGCGCCGCGATCTGGCGATGCTCGAAGCGCATCATCCGCGTCGCCCACGGCGTTCCGGCCAGCCTGTCCATCTGCGGATAGAGCCAGGCGTCCTCCCAGTCGGCATGGGCGAGGAGTCCCTGGCGCAGGCGGGCGACGAGCGCCTCGATCGCGCTCGTGAGGTCGTTCACGCCGAGCGTGCCGGCGAGCCGCGCCACCTCTTCGATCCGGGCGATCGAGTGAGCAAGCTCGCGGTGCTCCTGCTCGACGATCCTTCGTTCGATTGCGGCCCCGTGCTTCAGCTCGGCAGTCATCGCTCGCCTCCTGGCCCGTCGTCAGGTCATGCGGGCCGTTCTCGCGCCGGAGCGTCGCGTCCGGACGCGATCAGGCTGCACCGGCGCCGACGCGGGGGGACAGGGCCGACCGACGGGAACCGCCGGGACCGACGGCCCGATCGGCCCGGGCGCTGCGGCGCGCCAACCGCTCCGTGACGCCCGGCGTCGTCCGCCGAGCGGCCGCCAGGGACGCCGTGACCCTCCGATCGGGACGGACGGCACTGGCGGGCCCGATCCGCCGCCGCGCAGGATTGGACAGGTCAGATGGCCGAAGGATAGGAGGTTGGCCATGGAGTTCACGATCGACCTTGCCCTGGGCGGCTGGGTGCTGGCCATTGCGGCCGCGCTCATCTTCGGGGCGATCGTCCAGTTCATCGGTGACGTCCGGCTCGGATACGAGTGGATCGTCGCCGCGGTGGCGTTCTTCCTCGGCGCCGTCATCGCCAGCGAGTTCATCACCGCATGGCGGACGTTCGAACCGGTCTGGGAGGGCCTCGCCCTCGTTCCCGCCCTTGCCGGTGGGCTGGTGCTCGGCATCGCGGCCGACGTCGTGACCCGGCTGTCGACCGGCGGGCACTACACGACGACTGCGGCCTGACGGCTTGACGGCCGTCGAATCGCGGCCCTGCGGCGGGCTGAACCGGCCTGGGGGCCGGGGGGCCCGCCGCAGCTATGTGCCCGCCGACGAATGAACCACGCCACCGCCCAGGCTGCTCCCGCCCCGGACCGCGTCGAGGACTCCGCGAACCCGCCCGGCCCCGTCGTCGCGCCCCCGCTCCGGGCCGCTTCGCCTGCGCTCACCCCGCGCGCCGCCGCGGAACGCCTCGCCGACTGGGGCTTTCTCGCGAGGGCCGACCTGCCGGACGGCCCCGGCGACGCCTATCTCACGGTGGCGATCCGCGACCGCCCGACGTTCCGCCACTACGATCCGGAATCGGTGGAGTTCTGGATCACCGCCGGCGCGCCGGGCCGCGAGCGCGGCAGCCGGATGAAGATCACGCGCTCGACTCGCCTGCCGGTCGATCGGTCGTTCTCCTGGGGCCTGATCCGAATCGTCGACCGGTTGGGCGTCTCGAACGAATATGTCGCGTTCGGCGGCCGCCTCGCGGCCGAGGAGGTCGACGGGATGACCGTCTGCGTCTTCTCCTCGCCGGCACCGATCCTGCGCCGGGGCGGCCATTCCCAGATCGCCGACGCCGGGTGCTTCGATCTGGCCGCGTGGTTCGGCCGGATGATGGTGGCGGTCGACTACACCCCGGGTTTCGAATCGCAGATCGCCGCCGCGTCGCCGCTCGGGCGCTACTGCGCGTTCGTCGCGGACTACATGAGCCGGCGTCAGGGCCGACCCGAGCTCCAGGCCCGCGACCATCGCCTCTGGCAGGTCCTCCGCAAGGAGGCGATCCGGCTGGAGCGCGACCGGCCCGAGGCCTGGACGGAGGGCCGAGCGATCCTCGTTGCGGGCGGCCTCGCCGAGGAGGTCGAACCCGCCGCGGGCTGATCATCGGCTCGTTCGACAACGGGCCCTCCGGGTGGGGGCCGAACGGCCCGTCGAGTTCGGGCACCACGCCCCTCCCGGCCGTCCCGCCGTAAGGGCAGGCTCGGGTCATGAGCCGAACTGCAGTTCCCGCCAACGCCCCGGAGTTTCCCGGGCTTCCCGCCGTGGTCGACGGCTCCGAGGCGATTGCCTACGTCGAGACGCGGATCTCCGACGGCGCGTGCGCCTACCCGATCACGCCCTCGACGACGATGGCGGCCGTCTACCAGGCCGCCGTCGCCGACGGCCGGACGAACCTGTGGGGCACGCCGCTGCGTTTCCTCGAGCTCGAGTCCGAGCACTCGTCGGCGTCGTCGGCCGAGGGATTCGCGCTGGCCGGCGGACGGGTCACGAACTTCACCGCCGGCCAGGGACTGATCCTCATGAAGGAGGTCCTGTACGTCATCGCCGGCAAGCGCCTGCCTGCGGTGTTCCACATCGGCGCCCGGGCGCTGACGAGCCAGGCCCTCAACATCCACGCCGGCCACGACGACGTCATGGGCGTCGCCGACACCGGCTGGGGCATCCTCTTCGCCCGAAACGCCCAGGAAGCGGCTGACCTCACGGCGATCGCGCGGCGTGTCGCCGAAGCCACCGAGACCCCGTTCTTCATGGTCCAGGACGGCTTCCTGACGACCCACACGCTCGAGGACCTCTACCTGCCGGAGGACGAGCTGCTCCGGCGATTCGTCGGCGACCCGGCGGAACGGATCCGGAGCTGGTTCGAGCCGAGTGAGGCGCTGATGACGGGCGTCGTCCAGAACCAGGACGCGTACATGAAGGGCCGGATCGGACAGCGCGTGTTCTACGGTCGGATCGAGGGCGAGCTGGCGACGGCGATGGCCGAGTGGACCGCCCTTACCGGTCGGCCGTATGGGCCGATCGACGCCTACCGCTGCGACGACGCGACCGAGATCCTCGTCGCGATGGGGACCCTGGCCGATACGGCGGCCGCGATCGTCGACCACCTGCGAGGGCTCGGCCGGAAGGTCGGCTGCGTCACGGTCACGAGCTTCCGGCCGTTCCCGGCCGCCGCCATCGGGGCTGCCGTCCGCGGCGCCCGGACCGTCGGCGTGCTCGAGCGGACCGACGAGCCTGCGGCGGCCGACAACCCGCTCACCCGCGAGGTCAAGGCCGCCGTCCTCGATGCCGCGGCCGACGGGCTGCCGTTCCCGCGTGTCGTGTCCGGCTCGGCGGGCCTCGGGTCGCGTGACGTGGGGGCAGGCGAGATCGTCGCGTTCTTCGACTGGCTCGCGGGACCCGTCGATCCCGTTCGACGCCACGTCGTCCTCGGCGTGCGCCACCCGCTTGCGCTCGCCACGGTCCCGACCCCGATCCGCCCGGCCGGCGCCTACAGCCTCCGCGGCCACTCGATCGGGGGGTTCGGCTCGGTCACGACGAACAAGCTTCTCGCGTCGCTCGTCGGCGAGCTGTTCGGTCGCCACGTCCAGGCCTACCCGCGCTACGGATCGGAGAAGAAGGGCCTGCCGACGACCTATTTCCTGACAATCGCCGACGAGCGGGTCCGTCTCCACGGTGAGCTGGACCGCGTCGACTTCGTCCCGCTCTATGACGTCGCGGCGTTCCGCCAGGGCGACCCGCTCGCCGGACTCGTCGACGGCGGCACCATCTTCGTCCAGACGCCGTTGACCGACCCTGAGGCGATCTGGGCCGGCATCCCGGCCGCCGCCCGGGCCGAGATCCTCGCCCGGCAGATCCGGGTCACGGCGATGGACACCGCCGAGCTGGGTCGCGTGCACGCGCCGCGGCCGGACCTCGTCGTCCGGATGCAGGGCGTCGCCCTCGTCGGCGTCTTCCTGCGCGTGGCGCCGCTCGCGGCCCGGGCCGGACTGGACCGCGACGCACTCATGGCCTCGGTCCGGCGCCAGCTGGCGCGCTTCTTCGGGAAGCGAGGTGGGAGCGTGGTCGACGCGAACCTCGCCGTCGTCCAGGCGGCCTACGACGGGCTCATCGATGTCACTGCCGCCGTGACCGGCGTCGGCAGCGGGGCGGCGCCGCTGGAGGCCGCGGCCGGAACGCCCGTCGGGGCAGCGTGAGGAGGAAGCCATGTACACGGATCCCACGCTTGCGAGCGTCGGCGAACTCATGACCCGCGACCCGATCGTCGTCGCGATCGATACCCCGTTGCCCGAGGTTGCCGAGCTGCTCGACAGGTTCGACATCAGCGGGCTGCCCGTCGTCGACCACGAGGGAAGCCTCGTCGGCGTCATCAGCCAGACGGACCTGCTGCGGGCGCGGGCGGCCCAGGACCTCTGGGACCAGTGGCCGGGGCTGACCGCCCGCCACCTCATGACCAGCCCGGCCCTGACGGCGACGGTCCGGACGTCGGTCTACGAGGCCGTCACCCGCCTGGAGGCCCACCACGTCCACCGTCTCGTCATCGTCGGCGACGACGGAGCCACCCCCATCGGCGTCATCTCGACGACCGACCTCGTCCGCGCAATGGCGGCAAGGACCGATCGATGACCGAATCCCAGACCCTGCCCGAACCGGCGCTCGCGCCCGAAGCCGCGGTCGCGCCCGGACCGGTCGCGCCCGCCGCCGAGGCCCTCGAGGCCCAGCAGGCGCGCCTCGCGGCGATGCCGTTGCTGTTCGACGTCGAGGCCTACGTCGACGACTTCAACGCGTCGGTCGTCGCCGCCTACCGCGGCAACACCGCCGACCAGGGGCTGTCGGCCGACGCGGGCGTCGCCCGGAGCGTCATCCCGCCGGCCACCGCCGCAGTCCGCGACTTCAGCGGCCTGTCGCCGCTGATCCCGGACCTCGTTCGGGAGGCCTGCGTCGGATGCATGACCTGCGTCAGCGCCTGCCCGGACACCGCGATCCTGGGCATCGCCCTGCCCCAGGGGCAGCTCGACGAGCGCGTCACGGCGTTCGCCGCGGAGCAGCCGGATCCGACGACCGCGGCCGCCACCGCCGAGGCCCACTTCACGCGGACCCAGAAGTACGCCGAGCTGCCGGCCCGCAAGGGCCTCGAGCCGGCCCAGTTCGGGTTGTTCGTCGATCCGCTCCATTGCAAGGGCTGCTCGGAGTGCGTGACGGTCTGCCACGAGCTCGGCCATGACGCGCTGCGGATGGTCGAGAAGGCGACGGTCGAGCCGGCCGGCGAGACGACGCTCGAGCGCGCCCGGCGCGACTTCCGGTTCTTCCGCACGCTGCCGGCCACTCCGCCCGAGTACCGCAACGAGAAGGCGCTGGCCGACATCATGCTCGGCGAACACGCGCTCGGCTACGTCGGCGGCGCCGGGTCGTGCTCCGGCTGCGGCGAGGCGACCGCGATCCGGATGGTCCTGGCTGCGACCCGCCAGGTCCACGGGCCCGAGAGCATGGGCCTCGTCGCCGCGACCGGCTGCAACAGCGTCTTCGGCGCGACGTACCCGTTCAACCCGTACCGCGTGCCCTGGACGAACTCGCTGTTCGAGAACTCGCCGGCCGTCGCGCTCGGCATCAGGGCCCGCTGGGACGCGGCCGGGCACACCGACCGCCGGCTGTGGGTCGTCGGCGGCGACGGGGCGATGTACGACATCGGCTTCCAGGCGTTGTCGCGGATGGTCGCCTCGGGCGCCGACATCAAGGTCCTCGTCCTCGACACCCAGGTCTACTCGAACACCGGCGGCCAGTCGTCGACGGCGACGTTCGGCGGTCAGGTCACCAAGCTCAGCGCGTTCGGCAAGGCCGAGCACGGCCGGATCGAGCCGCGCAAGGAGCTCGGTCGGATCCTGATGGCCCACGGCAACGCCTACGTCGCCCAGACGACGCCCGCCCACATCAACCACTTCTACCGGGCCGTGATGGAGGCGAACGAGTTCCCCGGGCCGGCCGTGGTCGTCGCCTACTCGGCCTGCCTGCCCGAGCACGGCATCGCCGACGACCTCGCGACCCACCAGGCGAAGCTCGCCGTCGACGGCCGGGCCTTCCCGCTCTTCACGTACGACCCGCGCCGCGGCGAGCGCATGTCCGAGCGCCTGTCGCTCCAGGGCAACCCCGCACTCCGCGACGACTGGGCGAAGGGACCCGACGGAACGCCCGTCGACTTCCTCACGTTCGCTCGGACAGAGGGCCGCTTCGCGCCGCACTTCGGATTGGACGGGGCTCCGAGCCCGGAGATCGAGGCGACGCGCCTTGATCGGCTGGCGAACTGGCGACTGCTCCAGGAGCTGGCCGGCATCAGCTGACGGCGCGCATTCGGGCGAGCCCGCGCCTCGCCGAACCAGGCCAAGGCCGCGCGGGCGGCGCTCAGCCCCTGAGCGACCGTCGCGGCGAGAGTCTCCGGCGCGCGTCCTGCGACCCAGCCGCGCGCCGGAGCCGGGTCGCCGTTCGGCGCAGCCCGATGACGGTTGCCCCGAGCGTAAGCGCGCCCAGGACGACCCAGCCGGGGCCGCCCGGATCCGACGGTCCGGCGGCGATGCCCGTCGGCCCGATCCTGACGAGCGGGATCCCGTCCGTCTTCTCTCGGAAGAGCACGCCCCCGCTCGGCCGCTCACAATGCCCTCCTGCGGGGAGGGGGTCCAGCGACCCGCGATCGAGGGACGGAGAAGGGAAGCCATGACACTGCCGACAGAGCCCATCGGGAGCATCCCCCGGCCGCAGGCGCTGGTCGACGGCATGGAGGCGGCAGCAGCCGGACGCCTGCCGGCCGAGGGTCTCGAAGCCCTCTTCGACGATGCGGTTCGTGACACGCTCCGTCGCTTCGAGGCAACAGGCTCTCCGGTCATCACCGACGGCGAGCAGCGAAAGCAGAGCTTCGTCACCTATCCCATCGCGGGCCTCGACACGCTCGCGCCCGGCGGGGTGACGATCCCGTTCGAGGACGGCCATCGTCGGCAGTTGCCGGTCCTGACGGCGGGCCCCTTCCGCTACGCAACACCGGCCTGGACGTATCTCGATGGCGCCCGGCCCTTCACGACCGTCCCGCTCAAGCAGGCCGTCATCTCGGCCTCGGCGCTGAGCCTTCTGTATCCCGCCGACGGACTCGCCGGCTACCCCCGCGAGGCGTTCCTCGACGACCTCGTCGCCCAGGCGACGGCCGAGATCCGAGGCTGTCTCGAGCGAGGCGCAAGCGTCCAGATCGACTTCACCGAGGCGCGCCTGTCGATCAAGCTGGATCCCTCGAAGGGACTTCTCGACTCGTTCGTCGACATCAACAACCGGGTGCTCGACGGTCTCACGGCCGAAGAGCGAGCACGGGTCGGGGTCCACACGTGTCCCGGCGGCGACAGGGACTCCACCCACAGCGCCGACATCGACTACGGCGAGCTGCTGCCGGGGCTCTTCCGCATGAACGTGAACACCTTCTACGTCCAGCTGGCGAGCGAGGCGGATCGCGAGCGTGTGCTCGGGATCCTCGGCGCGTACGCTACCGGCGAGCGACGGGTGTTCGTCGGCGTGACCGACCCGATCAACCCGCGCATCGAGACTCCCGAAGAGGTCCGCGAGCGCGTGATCGAGGCGGCGAGGTTCATCGACCCCGCCAACCTGGGGACGACCGACGATTGCGGCTTTTCTCCGTTCGGCGACGACACGTCCACGTCGCGGGATACGGCGTTCGCGAAGGTCAAGGCACGCATTGCCGGGACGGCGATGGCGTCGAAAGAGCTCGGGGTCTGATCGCGCGTCGGAGGATCAGCCGCCGCTGCCCCGCGGCAGTACCGCGACGTTGAGCCAGCGCGCCCCGGTCGCCCGGCGCATCACGAAGGTGAGGTCGAACGGCCGCTCGGTCCGGGTCGCCAGGTTGCCGGCCGCGTCGTAGGTCTCCTCGACGAGCGTCCCTGTCCCGTCGACCCCGAGGCTCAGCCCGTCCTGCTTGCCGAACGGCGCCATGAGCCGCAGCTCGAGCGCGTCGAACGTATACCGCGCGACGACCGTGCGGCCGGTCGCGGACGCCGAGCGCAGCCGCTCCTGCATCTCGATCAGCCGGTCGCCGTGATCGACGGCGGCCAGGATCGACTCGTCGCCGCGGAGGAGGGCCTGGTTCTCGAGCTCGAGGTTCTCGGCCAGGGTCAGGACGATCTCCCGGGCGCCGGGTCCGGCGATCTCGTGGTTCCAGTCCGCCACGTCCCGGCCGACCGTGATCGCCGGGAAGGTCGCCGGGTCGACCTGGTGGGGCACCCGGTCGAGGATCTCCGCTGCCTCCGGACGGACGAGCCCGCGGGCCGGGCTGCCGGCGGCGACGATCCCCACCCCGACGACCGCGACGGCCGCCGCGACGAGTCCGACCCGGGCGACGCCCGCGCCGGGCCCGCGCCCGGCGTCAACGACCAGCTGCCGGGCGAATCGGCCGATGTCGTCGTCGGCTGTTCGGGGCTCCGGCATGACCAGTTCGATGAAGGGCCGGGCGACGCTCAGCACGGCGAGGCTCGCGAGGAGGCCCACCTTCGTCCCGAACTCGTCGGTCTGGGGGGCCATGAGGAGCGTGCTCGCGACCCCGACGAGGAGGCCGAAGACGATCCGGCCGACCTGCCCGACCGGCACCGTCTTGGGGTCGGTGATCATGAAGAAGAGGAACACGAGGACCTCGGGCGACGCGACGATGACCCGCCAGAAGTCGAAGCCGCAGACCGGCGCGAACGCCCACCGGGCCGTCATGCAGTGACCCGAGGCGGCCACAAGCCCGACGCCGACCGAGAGGGCGAGCCAGTACGTCACCGCGAGCCCGAGCAGCCGCAGCCGGGCCGTGATGAGCAGGCCTCCGACGATGATCACGCCATAAGCGGCGATCATCCACACGTTGAGCGGCGCCCACCAGAAGTCGAGCGGCTCGGCCCTCGCGCTGCCGAGCACGAGGAAGGCGACGACGAGGCCGATGTTCGAGGGATTGAAGATGTGCGAGCCGCGGTAGCGGATGAGGTACTTCGTCAGGAGCGACAGGCCGGCGACCGCCGCGAACACGTACCAGGCGTGGAAACTCCAGGGGTCGTCGGTGGGCGTCCCGACGACCCGCAGGATCAGGGCGACGCCGCTGCCCGTCAGCATCGCGCTGGCCGGCCAGACGAACGAGCGGCTCTGGCGGAACGTGAGGGCCACTTCGAGGATCGCGCAGGTCAGGATCGCCGCGAGGATCTGGGGGACGCTGACCTGGAATCGGAGGCCGACCTGGCCGAGCACGTGGACCGTGATGATCACGGCGGCGACGTGCAGCCGCGGATCGCGGAGGTTGGGCAGGACGACCGGGTAGCTCGTCGTGCCGAGGGTGAGCGTGCGGGCGGTCACGGGGAGCGCGTTGCCATCGGCGTTCTCGTCTTCTCCGCGGGACGGGGTGACCGAATTCTACGGTTGGGCCCGGCGTCGTGGTCCCGAGTCAGACCGGTTCTTCCTCCTGGAAGACCACCTCGCGTTGCCGGCGGATCGCCGGCAGGACGGCGAGGATGAGGACGAGGACGGCCGCGATGACGAGCGCCAGCGAGATCGGCCGCGTCAGGAAGACCGTCGGATCGCCGTGCGAGATGATCAGGGCCCGCCGCAGGTGCTGCTCGAGCAACGGGCCGAGGATGAACCCGAGGAGCAGCGGCGCCGGCTCGCAGCCGAGCTTGATCAGGAAGTAGCCGAGGATCCCGAAGAAGACGATCGCGAAGACGTCGAAGGCGTTGAGGTTCAGCGAGTACGTCCCGATGCAGGCGAAGGCGACGATCGCCGGGAAGAGGATCCGGTACGGAATCGTCAGGAACTTCACCCAGATCCCGATCAGCGGCAGGTTGAGCAGGACGAGAAGGAGATTGCCGACCCACATCGAGACGATGAGGCCCCAGAACAGCGCGGGCTCCCGGACGATGACGTTCGGGCCGGGCGTGATGCCCTGGATGATGAACGCGCCGACCATCAGGGCCATCACCGGGTGGGCCGGCAGGCCGAGGGTCAGGAGCGGGATGAACGAGGTCTGGGCGGCCGCGTTGTTTGCCGACTCGGGGCCCGCGACGCCCTCGATCGCGCCGTGGCCGAATGTCTTCGGGTGCTTCGACAATCGCTTCTCGACCGAATACGAGGCGAAGGAGGCCAGGACGTGGCCGGCCCCTGGCAGGACGCCCAGCGCCGATCCCAGCACCGTTCCGCGCAGGACCGGCCGAACGATCGCCCGAAGGTCCTCCCGGGTCGGCAGCAGGTTCTTGACCTTGCCGACGACCACCGTCCGGGTCTTCTCGTCCTCGAGGTTCCGCAGGATCTCGGCGATGCCGAACATCCCGACCGCGACCGACACGAAGTTGATCCCCGAGAACAGCTCGCGGAAGCCGAGCGTGAAGCGTGGCGTCCCGGAATAGATGTCCTGGCCGACCGTACCGAAGAGCAGCCCGAGGACGATCATCGCGAGCGCCTTCAGCGTCGATCCGCGAGCGAGCGTGATCGAGGCGATGAGGCCCACGACGACGAGCGAGAAGAACTCGGCCGAACCGAAGCCCAGGGCGATCGACGCGAGCACCGGAGCGAAGAGCACGACGACGAGCGTGGCCACCGTGCCGGCGAAGAACGAGCCGAGCGCCGCCGCCGCCAGGGCCGGCCCGGCCCGCCCGGCCCGGGCCATCTCGTGGCCGTCGATGGCGGTCACCGCGGCCGACGACTCGCCCGGCAGGTTGATGAGAATCGCCGTCGTCGAGCCGCCGTACTGGGCGCCGTAGTAGATCCCGGCGAGCATGATCAGCGCCGTGACCGGCTCGAAGCTGAACGTGATCGGCAGGAGCATCGCGATCGTCGCGGTCGGGCCGATCCCCGGCAGGACGCCGACGAGCGTGCCGAGGAGCACGCCGACGAAGCAGTAGAAGACGTTTTCGGGGCTCAGCGCGGTCTCGAACCCGAGGCCGAGGCTGCCGATCAGGTCCATGCCGGCCTCAGAAGGGCAGCCACGGGCCGAAGAGGGGAAGTCGGAGGCTCAGGGCGACGACGAAGACGAGCATGCAGACGGCCGTGAGGCCGGCCGCGATGACGAGTGCGCCAACGACGCCCGTCCGCTCGCTGGCGAACGCCGACAGCAGCGAGGCGAGAAAGATCGACGGCACCAGGCCGAGCCCCCGCACCGTGAGCCCGAACAACACGACCGCCCCGAGTACGAGGAACAGCGCCCGCCACGGCGCAGCGCCGTTCGGCGCCGCATCCTCCTCGACGAACCCGCGCACGGCGATGACCCCACCCAGGACCACGAGCAGGCCGCCGAGGACGAGGGGGAAGTAGCCGGGACCCATACGGAGGGTCGACCCGACGTCATACGTCAGGGCGCCGAGCGCGAACGCCAGGCCGAATCCGACGAAGACGAGGCCGGCCAGGCGGTCCCTCAGCGCCTGTTGCATGGGCCGAGCGGTCGGCGGTCGTGGCGGGAAATCGTGTCGGTGAGGCGCCGGCCGGCGCCCCACCGGTCCTCAGGGCGTTACGGCGCCGTCACCCCGGCGGCTTCGATGATCGGCCTCCACAGGTCGAGCTGCTCCTGCAGCTTGGCCGTATGCGCGTCCGGCGTCGCCTGGTCCTCCGCCACCGGAGTCGTCCCGAGCGCTGCGAACTGGTCGATCACGTTCTGATCCGTGAGGGCTTCCTGGAGCGCCGCGGACAGCTTCTGGACGATCTCGTCGGGCGTGCCCGCCGGGACGTAGAGTCCGTGCCAGACGCTGACCTGGAGGTCCGGCAGGCCCGCCTCCGCGGTCGTCGGAACATCGGGCAGGGCCTCGTTGCGCTCCGGGCTGGTGATCGCATAGGCCTTCACGTTGCCCGACGTGATCTGCTGGGTCGTGTTCGTGGTCTGGTCGCACATGAAGTCGACCTGGCTGCCGACGAGATCCTCCATCGCCGGCCCGGTGCCGTCGTAGGGGACCTCGGTGATCTTCGTGTCGATCGCCTCCATGAAGAGGAGGCCGCAGAGCTGCGAGGCGGCACCGATGCCGGCATTGGCGTAGGTCACGGTCGCCGCGTTCGCCTTGACGTAGTCGACGAGCTCCTGGAGCGTGGTCGGCTCGAAGTCCTTGCGACCGATGATCGTCATCGGCACCTCGGTGACGAGGCCGATCGTCTTGAAGTCCACGAGCGGGTCGTACGGCAGGTCGGCGTAGAGCGCCGGAGCCGTCGACATGCCGATGTGGTGCATGAGGACCGTATAGCCGTCAGGTTCGGCCTCGGCAACCTGGCCCGCGGCCAGCGTGCCGCCGGCACCGGCGACGTTCTGGACGATGATCTGCTGACCGAGGGTGGCGCTCATCGGCTCCGCGACGAGGCGCGTGACCGTGTCGGTCGGTCCGCCGGCCGCGAATGGGACGACGAACGTGACCGGGCTTTCGGGATAGGCGATGTCCGCGCTCGGGGACGCAGCCTCCGACGCGCTCGCGCCCGGGCTCGCGGGTGATGACGCCGCCGACGCCGACGCCGACGGCGAGCCACCGCCGCCCGACGTGCAGGCGGCAGCGACGATCGCGAACGCGGCGATCGAAACGGACAGTCGGCGCGGAGCGCGCCGGATCGTCACGTCCGGAACAGGGGTGGGGTCGAACAACCGCTGCTGGGGCATGGAACGAAACCTCCGCGCTTGCAAGGCCTGCGACTGGAGTGGCCGCGAGACTACCACGCGGCTGCGGGTCGGGCGCACGCCAGTCGCCGGGCAATCGACGCGGTGAGGGCGCCGAGCGATGCGCTGGCTCATTCCCACCCGGGCGTTCGCCTCGGTCCATCCACCCTGCACTTGCGGAGTCCAGCGACGAGGCGCGGCAGCGTAGTGCAAGCGTCGTCGCCTGTGCTACGGTGCGGTTCCGAACATT
Organism: Candidatus Limnocylindrales bacterium; assembly: GCA_035759195.1. Lineage (GTDB taxonomy): Bacteria > Chloroflexota > Limnocylindria > Limnocylindrales > CSP1-4 > CF-46. Next base: position 3,202 of record DASTVH010000042.1, on the reverse strand, counting down.
CCGTGGTAGGTCAGGAGGCTTCCGTTCATGTCCCCACGACTGCGGGCGATCGGTGCATTCATGTCGTTTGCCCTGCTTCTGGCAGCGTGCGGCGGTGGCGGCCAGTCCCCGACGGCGTCAGCGCCGGCCGGGGCGTCGGCGTCCGCCGGGCCATCGGAGCCCGCGCCGAGCGAGCCGGCCGCGGAACTCGAGGACACCCTGACTGTGCTCTGCACGCCCCAGGAGGACTGGTGCCAGGTCATGGTCGCCCGCTTCGAAGAGGACTTCGGAGTCGACACCAACTACGTGCGCCTGAGCTCCGGCGAGGCACTTGCTCGCCTGCAGGCCGGCGCCCAGGCACCCGAGTTCAGCGTCTGGTGGGGTGGCCCGGCCGACGGCTTCGTCGCTGCGAATGCGGAGGGCCTGCTCGAGCCCTACGTCTCCCCGAATTCGGAGATGATCCCGGCCGAGCGGAAGGACGCCAGTGGCGTGTGGACCGGGGTCTACGTCGGAGCACTCGGTTTCTGCTCGAACACCACCGTCCTCGGGGAGCTCGGAGTGGACGTCCCGACGTCGTGGGACGATCTGACGGATCCTGCCCTGGATGACCAGATTGCCATCGCCCACCCGGCGAGCTCCGGCACCGCGTACACGGCCCTCTACACCCAGGTGATCCGGCTGGGAGGCGAGGACGCGGCGATCGAGTTCGCACAGCAGGTCCATCCAAACATCCTCCAGTACACAAGCTCCGGTGCCGCGCCCGCCGAGATGGCCGGTCGTGGCGAGGTCGCCGTATCGGTCGTCTTCAGCCACGACTGCGTGCGGAACATCGAGGCCGGATTCAGCGACCTCGAGGTCAGCTTCCCCGAGGAAGGGACCGGCTACGAGATCGGTGGCGTGGCGCTCATCGCCGGTGCGCCGGAGCCGAACGCGGCTAAGGCGTGGGTCGACTGGTCGCTGGAGGCGGAGACCCAGGAGATCGGCCCGAACGAGGCGGACTCCTTCCAGCTGCCGACGAACCCCGACGCGGCGGTTCACGAGGCGTCGGTCAATCTCGACGAGGTCACGCTCGTCGAATACGACTTCCAGGCCGCGGGCGAGGCCCGCGAGGGATTGACCCAGCGCTTCGAGGACGAGGTGGTGGCGGCCCCGGTCGACTAGCCTCGGTCGTGATCACCGGATGCGGGGCCGGCACGTTGTCGGCCCCGCCCGTCTGATGACAGCGAGCGCGCCGGTCGAGGCCCGCGCACCGGCCGCTCGTCGCCGTCGCGCCGCGATCGACCCGGCGCTGACGATCGCTCTCGTGATCGCCGTGGCCTTCGTGGTGGTCGCGATCCTGCTGCCGATCGCGTCCATGGTCGGCACGAGCCTCACCGACGACGCCCTGCCCGTTTTCCAGCGATACACCTTCGGCCCCCAGAGGCAGATCCTGATCAACACGGTGATCCTCGGCGTCAGCGTGGCCCTCGTCGGCACCCTTGTCGGCTTCCTCTTCGCCTACGTTCAGGTGCGCGTGCCGCTCCCTCATCTTCTGAAGCGGTTCATGCACGTGATGGCGCTGCTGCCGATCGTGAGCCCGCCGTTCGCGCTGGCGCTCTCGGCGATCGTGCTCTTCGGGCGCTCGGGGATCATCACCCGCGATCTGCTCGGCCTCGACTTCAATATCTACGGCCTCCCCGGCATGGTCCTGGTGATGAGTCTCTCGTTCTTCCCGGTTGCCTACATCAGCCTCTCGGGTCTCATGCGGGCGCTGGACCCGGCCCTCGACGAGGCGGCGACGAACCTTGGCGGCTCACGCTGGCACACCTTCCGGAGGGTGACGCTGCCGCTCCTGCTCCCGGGACTCGCGTCGGGGTTCCTCCTCCTCTTCGTCGAGGCGCTTGCCGACCTCGGCAACCCGATCGTGCTGGGCGGCAACTTCCAGGTGCTCGCGAGCCGCATGTACCTGGCGATCATCGGCCAGTACGACCTGCTCGGCGGCGCGGTGCTCGGACTCCTCCTGCTCGTTCCGAGCCTCATCGTGTACTTCGTCCACCGCTATTACGCCGAGCGCGCGTCGGTCGTGTCGGTTACCGGCAAGCCGTCGGGGCGACCGGCCGAGCTCACGCATCGACCCGTCGCGATCCTGCTGACCCTGCTGGCGATCGGCGTCTCGCTCCTCGTGCTGCTCATGTACGGAACGATCGCCTGGGGCGCCTTCACGAACCTGGTCGGCGTCGACAACACGCTGACGACGAAGAACTTCGAGTTCGTGCTCTTCGGGTACGGCCTCGAGGCAGTCTCCGACACGGTGCTCCTTGCCGCCATCGCGACGCCGCTCGCAGGCGTGCTCGGCGTGGTCATCGCATTCCTCGTCATCCGCGGGCGCTTCTGGGGCCGTCTGGCGCTCGACTTCGGGACCATGCTCGGCGTGGCCGTGCCGGGGACGGTGTTCGGCATCGGCTACCTGCTGGCCTTCAACACGCCGGTCGAGCTGCTCGGCATCCCGGTGATCCCGAAGCTGACCGGGGGCGCCGCCGTGCTCGGCGGGGCGATCGCCATCGTGATGGTGTTCGTCGTGCGCTCCGTGCCCGGCGGGCTCCGCTCCGGCGCGGCCGCACTTCAGCAGATCGACCCGACGATCGAGGAGGCATCGGTCTCGCTCGGCGCGGACCAGGCGACCACCTTTCGGCGCGTGGTGCTGCCGCTCATCCGGCCGGCCTTCCTGACCGGGCTGATCTACTCGTTCGCCCGATCGATGACGGCGATCAGCGCCATCGTCTTCCTGACGACGCCCTCGACCAGGATCATGACCCAGCAGATCCTGAACGAGACGAACGCCGCGCGGTTCGGCAACGCACTCGCGTACTGCGTGATCCTCATCGTGATCGTCTGTGCGGCCATCGCATTGCTGTACTGGATCATCGGGTCCTCGACCCGCGTCGACCGCGGCGTGGCGCAGCCGGCCGAGGCGACCCTGGTGCGCTCGACATGACGTCGCCGACTGCCCCGGCGACCGTCGATCTCGAGCGCCTGACGAAGGAATTCCGCTCGCCCGAGGGGCGTCCGGTCCTCGCCGTCGACGACATCTCGCTCTCCTTCTCGGGGGGCTCATTCGTCACGCTGCTCGGCCCGTCGGGCTGCGGCAAGACGACGACGCTGCGCATGATCGCCGGGCTGGAGCGCGCCACGTCGGGAGACATCATGATTGCCGGGCGGCGTGTGAATGACGTGCCGCCGGACA